>JAICKM010000067.1 GCA_025927935.1 Chloroflexia bacterium
GAGTTGCCTGGCTCTACGGAGGTCAAACGGAGAGCGGAGGCGCTGCGGCTAGGGTTAAAGGCAGGGGGCAGTTGGTGGCAGGTTGATGTCAAGGCACGAAAATGGATCGTAATAATGTTTATTACAATCCATTTATATTACTTGTATAAGATTAAATTGTGGTGCTCAGGATCAGACTTGAACTGATGACCCTGCGATTTTCAGTCGCCGGATATCCCGTCCAGCATGGTCTACCGCCGTCTGTGGCGTGCCTGAATTCCCTCTCGTCATTCCACTACTGTCCATCCCGTACCAGGCTTGTCCGCCCCAATTGATGTCAACGTTGACGTCAAAATAGGAGAAATCTGCTTCGTTTATTCCTCCAACCTGACACCTCCACGTCGGTTTTCACCCCTGTGCAGCGGTGGCCCAGCGTTATCTAGCGCGGCGGCAAGCAGAGGGCAAGAGCGAGTGGGAGGTACGGTGGGCTTCGTTCAGGGCGCGTAAGTCCGCGGTCATGGTGCCAAAGGTCCGTTGATGCTTTGCGACGGCGCCATCGAGCGTGGTAATGAGCACACAGGCGACAACCGTTTTCTGATGGACATCTAAGCCGCAAGCGCGGGCATGGAGCAGCGGTACCGGGTGCCGACGAACGGACAAATTTCCCCCACGTGCTCACCTTCCTCGGAAGGGGCGACAAACAGCGTTACTGGACACACCGTGCCGGATCCGTGCTGGCCCATGCGGTAGCCCGTTGCAGGGTGCCCCCTCACTCCTCGCCGACAGCCGGCTGGCCCGTCGCGGCTGCCACGGGGCGGAGAGGTCCGCAGCGGACGACCCAGATCAATGACAGCAGCACACCAGCCGCGGCGGCCGCGAAGCAGACCGATAGCGGGTCCGCGATGCCTGCGGCCCCCGGCAGCACGCCCACACCGACGCTGGCCAGCAGGGAGGTGCCCGTCGCCACCACGTCGGTGCCCGTGCGAAAGGCCAGCACGTAGCCGGGGTTGGAGGGAGGCGCCCAGCGCAGCAGGCCCGTGAATTCCCCCAGCTGCAGCCCGGCGATCCCGCTGCCCGCACAAGCGGCGGTCACCGCGAGCAGCCCGACGGTTAGCAGCGGCGGGCCCGGCATGCCCCCCGCCGGGCCCCCCGCGACCAGGGCTGTTAGGGCCAGCGCGGCCAGCGCGCTTGCGGCGCCGAGCGTCCAGGCCAGCCCGTGCCTATCCAGCAGGCGTCCCCAAACCAGCAGTGACAGCGCCCCAGCCCCGGTCGCGCCCAAGGTGAGCCCGCTGACCACCGTGAGCGGCAGCCCCAGCGCCCCTAGTAGGTAGACCGGCAGAAAAGGCATGGCGAGGCCGAGGCTACCCCCGCCAATCAGGCGCGCCAGCAGAAATGCTCGGAAGGCTGGCTGGGACCAGGCGCGGCTCAGTGTGGCACGCAGTGAGGTCATCGCGGCGGACCGCGGCCGGGCCGGGTGCGGCGTGGCGCGCATGAGTGTCCACGACACGACGCCGGCGGCCGCCCCGGCGCCGAGCACGGCGGTCATCGCCGGCGCTGCGGGCCCGTGCGGGCCGGCCAGCAGGTACGCGGCGGCCAGCGTGGCGGCCAGACCCCCCGCGCCCTCCAGCAGACTGCGCCGCCCAAAGTAGCGGCCGCGGCCTCCCGCCGGCACCACGTCCGCCGCCCAGGAGAACCAGGCCAGGCCAGCGATGGCGTCGGGCAGGGTCGTGCCGACGGTCCACAGCAGCAGGCACGGCCAGAGCAGCTCCGCCGGCAGCGCCCACCAGCAGCCGACCAGCGCGAGCGTGGCGACTGCCACGTGCCCGACCCGGCTCGCCCCCAGGCAGCGCAGGATCAAGTGCTTGCGCGGGATGCCGAGCCAGCGGCCGGCGAGCAGCCAGCTCCCGCAGCGGGCGGCCGCGGCGGCTGTGGCCAGCGTGCCGATCTGCCAGACCGGCATACCGACCGCCAGCGCCCAGACGGTGATCACGGCGGGACCAAGGCAACTTGCCATGGCCGAGAAGGCCGGACCCTCCAGCATCATCAGGCGGCGCGCCGTGCGCAGCTCAGACTCGCCGAGACCGCCCGCGCGCGGCGGGGCGGGGGCGGCGACTGGCGCCCCGGTTGGGAACGGGCCAGCGGCCGGGTGCGGGATTTGTGGCATGATCTGCCCTCTCTGGGACCCCCGCCCCTCAGCCCGCGGCGGTGATGGGACCCGGCCGGCCCGCCGACCACATGCCGGCCTTCGCGGCTAGGACGGCCGGGATGGCGCGCCGCGGGGCGCGCCACGAACAAAGCCGCGCAGCGCTGGCTCGTGGGGCCAGTTGTCGCGCCCGCAGCACCGGCCGAGGCGCGGGCCCGCGCCGGTGCTTCCCGTTGTGTCGGACGCTTAGCCTACCAGCACTGCACCCCGCGGCCCAAGCGTTGCCGCACGCGCCGAAGCATCGCTGTGGCGGCACCGCGGACCGGAAGGACTGCGGCACCGCTTATATCATAATACCGGGGACGCAGCTGCGCATCGGTGGTAGCCGCCAGTCTTTGGCGGCTACCCGCCAAAGACTGGCGGGTAGCCAGGGGCGGTAGGTAAGCCGTCCGGTCGGTTCCCTGGAAAATTCTCCTGAGCTATGCTGCTTTGGCGGGCGTGAGGGTGGCCGTGTAGCCGAACTGCTCTAATCGCCTCAGGTGATGCTGTTGGATCCGTGTTTGGTCCAGCTTGTTGAAGTAATCCCCCCGGGTAAGGCGTGCCCTCACGTAACATGTAGTAGATGATCCGCATGATGCTATGGGCGACGGCTATTGCCGCTCGGAGCAGCACCCGGCGACATAAATGCTGTGTTTAGCCGCTCTATCTCGAAACTGAACAGCCTCGCGATGTTCGCCCGATTGGATAATCGCGTATAATTAGGAGGGTCGGCCGGCACCCCGACCTAGGAAGCAGGAACGTTCATGTCCCAGCCCCGCGCGGGGTCTGCGCTCGTCGTGGTCGGCGCCTCCGCCGGTGGGGTCGAGGCGCTCACCGAACTCGTCGGCACTTTGCGCCCCGCGTTTCCGGCCCCAATCGTGATCGCCCAACACCTCGATCCCACCCGCCCCAGTCACCTCGGTGACATCCTGGCGCGCCACTCGCCCTTGCCCGTCGTCACCGTCGCGGATCATGCCCCGCTTCATGCCGGCACGGTCTACGTCGTCCCGGCCAATCGCCATGTGCAGATCACCGATCACGATATGACGGTGCTGCCCGATGGGGCGGGGCGGCCCAAGCCTTCCGTGGATCTCCTCCTCACTAGCGCCGCGGCCGTCTACGGGGAGCAGCTCATCGCCGTCATTTTGACCGGTACCGGCTCCGACGGTGCCGCCTGCGGGCGCGCGGTGCACGATGCTGGAGGCACGGTCGTGATTCAGAACCCCACGACGGCGGCGTATCCTGGTATGCCCGCCGCGCTCGCACCCCAGACCGTTGACATCGTCGCGGACTTGCCGCAGATCGGCGCGATCTTGCACGATCTCCTCGCCGGGCTGGCGGTCTCCCTTCGACCCGAGGCCGAGCACGCCCTCGATGCCTTCCTGGATCAGGTCCGAGAGCACAGCGGGATTGACTTTCGCGTCTACAAGCCGGCCACCATCCTGCGCCGGCTCCAGCGCCGCATCACGGCTACCCAATGCCAGGATCTGGCCGGCTATGCCGCCTATCTCCAACGCGAACCTGAAGAATATGGCCGGCTCGTCAACAGCTTTCTGATCAAAGTCGCCGCCTTCCTGCGCGACCCGGAACTGTTCGCGGTCCTGCGCACGCAGGTGCTGCCCGCGCTGATTGCAGCCAACCGGTCGCCCGGCCAGGCGCTACGGTTCTGGTCGGCGGGTTGCGCGACCGGGGAGGAGGCGTACTCGCTGGCAATCCTCATCTGCGAGCTGCTCGGCGCGGAGCTGAGCGGCTGGGCCGTTAAGATCTTCGCCACCGACCTCGACGCTGACGCCGTCGCCTTCGCCCGCCAGGGCATCTACCCTGCGGCCGCCCTCGCCGGACTACCGGAGGATCTGATCACGCGCTATTTCAGCGCCGGTCCCGAGGGATACACGATCAACAAGCAGGTGCGTAGCCTGGTCGTCTTTGGCGAACACGACCTGGGCCAGCATGCCCCCTTCCCGCAGCTCGACCTGATCTTATGCCGGAATGTGTTGATCTACTTCACGCAGGAGTTGCAGCAGCGCGCCCTCCAACTCTTTGCCTTCGCCTTGCGGGATGGTGGCTATCTGGTCCTGGGGCGCACGGAGACGGTGCGCTCGCTCGATGAGTTCTTCGTCCCGCAGTTTTCGCCCCACAAGATTTATTGCCGGCAGGGCAGCCGCACACCCCGCCTCTTGTCCCTGCCGGCCCTGGCACGCGCCCCCCAGGCGCTGCCCCGCGCGGGGCAGCGCCCGCATCTCGCGGGGGCGCAGGAATTGTTCGCGGCGCGCCAGGAGGCGCAACTGGTCCGGGCGGCGTGGGATAGCCTGTTGCACCGTCTGGCGATTGGGGTGGTGGTGGTCGATGCCCACTGTGATATTCAGGACATCAATAGCGCGGCCCGGCGCCTGCTCTCGATTCACATTCCGGCTATCGGTGAGGATTTTGTGCATCTGGCCCAGCACCTCACACCACGCCCCCTGCGCGCGGCTATTGATGGGGCATTCCACAACGGGGAGATCACCAGTCTGGAAGACATCGAGGTGCCCCATATCACCACGGGTGAGCCGGTCCATCTCCAAATCACCTGTTACCCGCTCCAGACCAGCGGCGATGCGGCCGCGCCGACCACCGTCCTTATCCAGATCGCCGATATCACCCCGAGTGTCGCGGCCCGCCAGGAGCTGGTGCAGGTGCGGACGGCGATGGCCGCGCAGGAAGCGGCGCGGACCCAGGCCGTCGCCGATCTGGAAACAGCCTACACGCGCTTGGCCCGGCAGAACGCCGAGTTACAGCAGATCAACGCCGATCTAGCTGCCGCTCACCAGCACGCGGAGGCCGCCGTGGCGCGCCACGCCGCGCAGATGAAACATTTGGTGGCGACCAATCGCGCCGTGCTGGCGGCGAACGAGGAATTGGCGCGCACCAATACGGTACTGCGGGCGACGAGCGACCTCGCGCAACTGAGCGCCGAGCAAGCGCAGGCGGGCGTCGAGGAGGTCGAGACGCTTAACGAGGAGTTGCAGGCCGCGAACGAAGAACTGGAGACGCTCAACGAGCAGTTACAGGCCGCCATCGAGGAGTTGAACACGTCCAACACCGATCTGGCCGCCCGCGGGGAGGACCTCCAGCACCTGACCCAAGCGAAAGAGGGGTTGCAGCACCGGCTGCTGCAGGGCGTCATCGGCGCGCAGGAGAACGAACGCCGGCGGGTCGCGCGCGAATTGCACGACGATATCGGCCAGGCGCTGACCGCCCTGGTGCTGGCGCTGGGCGTCATCCAAGACGGCTTGCCGGAGGAGAGCGAGCGAGAGCGCCGGATTCTGGAGGATGCGACGGGGTTGGCGGAGAACATGATGAGCGGGCTCCGGCGCATCATCGCCGATCTGCGCCCGCCGGTGCTTGACGATCTAGGGTTGGTGCCGGCGCTGCGCCGCCTGGGGAGCGATCTCCAGGAGCGCGCCGGCGTGACCGTGGTAGTGCAAGCCGCCGAGCTCCCCGGCCGGTTGCCGCCCGAGGTAGAGCTCACGCTCTTCCGCGTGGCCCAAGAGGCGCTCACGAACATCGGCAAGCACGCTCACGCCCACGAGGCCCGCATCCTACTCCGCTGTGATCCCGCGCAGGTGACGCTGCAGATCCAAGATGACGGCCAGGGGCTGCCGCAGGCCGGTGTGGGCCTGGATCAGGCAGACGCCCCCCGTTTGGCAGCGCATTTTGGGCTGCTGGGCATGCAAGAACGCGTGGCCCTGCTGAACGGCAGCTTCCGGGTGGAGAGCGCCCCGCACGCAGGGACAACGGTTCAGGTGGAGGTGCCGCTTGCAGTGGGATGAACCCGACCCCGCGGCCGGGGCGCCAGGAGAGACGGCGCGGGGAGTAATGCGCGTCTTGATCTGCGATGACCACGCGGTGGTGCGGGCCGGCCTGCGACTCATCCTGGAAACGCAGCCCGGCTTCGCACTGGTGGGCGAGGCAACGGACGCCCAAGAGGTCATTGCCCGGGCGACAGCGACGCGCCCCGATCTGGTGATCCTGGATCTGAGCCTGCCGGGCCTGACCGGTTTGGCGGCGATCCCCCTGCTGCTGCAGGCGGTGCCGGAGGCGAAGGTGCTGGTGCTCACGGTCCACGAAGATGAGGCGTATTTCTTCGCGGCTCTCCACGCCGGCGCTGCCGGCTACGTGCTGAAAGGCGGGTCGGCCAGCGAGCTGATCGCTGCCCTGGACCTGGTGGCCCAGGGCGGCGTCCCGATCCCCCGGATCTTGGGCCAGCGGCTGGCCAGTGACCATCTAAGCCGCGCGGCCGACACCGCCGAGCTTTCGGATCGCGAACAAGCGGTACTCCGGCTCGTCGCGGCGGGACGGAGCAATAAAGAGATGGCCGATGAGTTGGCGCTGAGCCTGCGCACCGTGGAGCGACACCGCAGCACCATCATGAGCAAACTGGGCTTTCATAATAAGGCCGAGTTGCTGGCCTATGCCGTGCGCCGCGGCGTGCTGGACGGCCCCGTTGCCCCGTAACCCGCGCGGGGCGCCCCTGTTAGCGGGCGCCGCCCCGAATCTGGCGGCGACCCGCCATTTTTTGGCGGCTACCACCGATGCGCGCGCCCTCGGCGGGTGCTACAATGGACTTATGCCTAAGCCCTTGCGCCCCGTACTCGGCCTGAATCCCTGGCTGCAGCGCTTCTCGACCATTATCGCCGGTGCTGTCGTGGCGCTGATCGCGTGGACCATCATCGCGCGCTTCCTGCCTATCCTGGTGCTGCTGCTCGCCAGTGCCATCGTCGCCTTTCTCCTTGGCCCGCTGGTGGATCGCCTCCACAGCCGTGGCGTGCCGCGGCTCGTCGCCATCCTGCTTCTCTATCTGACGATCCTCGGGGGCCTGACCATTGGCGCCGGGCTCCTCATCGGCCCGCTGACTGCTCAATTGCAAGGGTTGGTCGCCACATTACCGACGCTTTTCGACACGCAGGGTGGGGCCCAGATCGAGATCGACCGCTTCTTCCAGCAGCAAGGTATCCCCCTCAGCGTCGCCAGCCTGGGCAAGCAGATCGCCATCTATGTGACTAGCGCGGGCAGTTCGCTGCTGGGCGGCACGCTGGCCGTCCTGACCGCCTGATTACGCTGGTCACCGATTTGTTTCTCGTGCTGGCCATAACTTTCTATCTGCTACTCGACGGCAGCAGTATGCACACCTGGGCGTTGCGCCTGCTGCCCGCACCCACCCGCGAGCGCTGGTTCTTCGTCGAGGCGACGTTGAACCGCGTGCTGGGCGGATACATCCGCGGCCAGATCCTGGTGGCCCTGAGCGTTGGCGTCCTGGCCGGACTGGGAGCGGCCCTGCTGGGCGTGCCTTACCCGTTGGTCGTTGGCTTACTGGCCTTCCTGTTCGAGTTTATCCCCATGGTCGGCCCGGTCCTGAGCAGTATCCCGGCAATCATCCTCGCACTCTTCCAACCGCTGCCGCTGGTCTGGTGGGTTATCCTCTACTTCATTGTGCTGCAACAGGTGGAGTCCAACGTGATCGTGCCGCGGGTGAGCGGCCACGCCGTGGGCTTGCACCCGTTGGGCGCGTTGCTGGCCCTGCTCGCCGGCGTGGAGTTGGGCGGGCTAGGGGGCGCACTGCTCGCGGTGCCCCTGGCCGGCGTGCTCTATGTCGTCTTCCTGGCCCTCTACAGCGACGCGACGGGGCAGACGCAGTTGTTGGTGGCGGCGCCGCGTCCCAGTGCCGTTAGCGTGCTACGGCAGGTCCTGCGCCCGCGCCGTGGCGCCGCGACTGGCGTAGCGCCGGTGAGCACGCCCGCTGCCGAGCCGTCGTCGAACGCCCGCCTGGCGACGCTCGTCGACGAGCAAGGGGTGCTCAGCGCACAATTTGCGGCGGGCGAAACCGACCAGGAGCTGCCCGCATCCCCCAGCGCCGGCCCGAACGCGCCGCCCCCGTCCGACGCCGGCGAACGCCAGCCAGCGGCATAGTCTCTTCTTTCGGATCAGCACCCCGCTGGGGATAGGAGCCGTCCATGTTCGGATCAGCAGTCAATCCAGCGGTCGAGGAGGCTGTCCAGGCGGTGCCCCCGGCGGGCGCGGCGCGAGGCGCGAGTGCAACTCGGCCCCACACCCCGCCCTGGGCCTGGGCCTGGGCGCTGCCGTTAGTATTGATCCTGTTTCTGTATCTGGCCCGCGCCATCCTGGGACCGTTTATCATCGCCGGAGTCCTGGCCTACATCTTCAGCCCCGTAGTGGACCAGGTGCAAGAGCGCGTGCGCTTGCCCCGCGCTGTCGCTGTCGGCAGCTTGTATCTGCTGGTGCTCGGCGCTTTCGGTACCGGCCTGTTCTTCGGAGCCGACGCGCTGTACCAGCAAACGCGCGACTTCATCACCCGAGGACCGCATATCGTCGAGCAGGGCCTGACACAGGTTCTGGGTAACAGCAGTTACAGCTTTGGCGGTCAGACCTGGGATGCCCATCTTCTGGCGGACCAATTGACTGTGACTCTCGGTGCTTACCTGGGCAACGGCGCCGGTAGCGATGCCTTGCACTTCGCCCGCATCGTCGGGGGCAGGTTATTGGACAGCTTACTGGTTCTTATCGTCAGTTTTTATCTGCTGGTGAGTGGTAAGCGCTTGGGCGCGGCCCTGTTGCGGTTTGTGCCGGCGGATTCGCGCGCGCAGACAGGATACGTGGCCGGGCGGATCCACACTATGTTGGGCGCGTATCTACGCGGGCAGTTGCTGCTGATCGTACTGATCTCGGGTGTATCGTTTGTGCTTTTACAGTTTGTATTCCATGTGCCCTACGCCTTGCCCCTGGCGATTCTGACCGGATTCTTGGAGATACTGCCTCTCGTCGGCCCGGCGATCGCCACCGTGCTTGCCGCAGGGGTCGCCCTGGCGGTTCACGGGCCGGGCGCGGCCGTTGCCGTGGCCGTAGCCTACGTTGTCATGCGCGAGCTAGAGGATAATCTGGTTATGCCGTTTGTGGTCGGCCGCGCGGTCGAAATCTCGCCGGTGGTCACGATATTCGCCGTGTTGGCCGGGGAGGCCATCGCCGGCATACTCGGGATGCTGCTGGCGGTGCCGGCGGCGGCGGCGATCAAAGTCCTGCTGGACTTCCTCTATCCTACCGCTACAGATACCGCGCTAGCCCAGGCCCGGCCGGGCTTGAAGAAAGCCGCGCGCGAGGCCGAGGCGGCGGACTAAAGGACGATATTGCATCGCTGCTACGACCGGGCACCGGCTCCCTGAGGCGATACACCGGGATGCGGACTTCCGCGCGCTGCTGGGGAATCGCCTTGTCCTGTTCCTATGGGGCGCGCAACTCTGCGCGCAACTCGCGCAGCATCTCCGCGCCGGCGGTACTGTCCGCTTGGTTACCATTGGAATGGTCCTCCAGGTGGATGGGGTGGGGTTTGGTTACTTCACCCTTACCACACGGAGGACCATTCGTCAATCCAGCAATCTAGCACAACGTTTAGTAGTCCATGCCGCCACTTGGCATACCGCCCGCCAGCGCGGGCATGGCCTCCGGGAGATCGGTGATCAGCGCCTCGGTGGTCAGAATCATGCCGGCGATCGACGCTGCATTCTCGACTGCCGAGCGGGTCACCTTCGCCGGGTCGATGATGCCCTGAGCCACCATGTCCCCGTACTCGTTGGTGAGCACGTTGTAGCCGACCGCCAGGTTGTTCTGCTCCCTGGCCTTGCGGCGCACCGCGGCGACGACGACCGCGCCGTCCTGGCCCCCGTTGATCGCGATTTGGCGCATCGGTTCTTCGAGGGCACGACGCAGCAGCCCGATCCCCGTCGCCACGTCGCCTGCCGCCTGCAGGTCCTCCAGGGCCACGAGCGCGTTCAGCAACGCAACCCCTCCGCCCGGTACAATGCCTTCCTCAATCGCCGCGCGGGTAGCGCTCAGGGCGTCCTCGACGCGGTGCTTTTTCTCCTTCAACTCGGTCTCGGTCGCGGCGCCGACTTTGATGACGGCCACGCCACCGGCCAGCTTCGCCAACCGCTCCTGCAACTTCGCCTTGTCGTAGTCGCTGGTCGTCTCCGCGATCTGCGCCTTGATCTGGCCCAGCCGGGCCTGGATCGCGGTGGCGTCGCCCTTGCCTTCAATGATGGTCGTCGCGTCGTTGGTCACGATCACGCGCCGGGCGCGACCCAGGTCCGGGACGGTGGTGCTGTCGAGTTTGCGGCCGATCTCCTCGCTGATGACCGCGCCCCCGGTCAGGATCGCCAGGTCGCGCAGGATCTCTTTGCGGCGATCGCCGAAGCCGGGCGCCTTCACGGCGACCGCGTTGAGCACGCCGCGCAACCGGTTGACCACCAGCATGGCCAGGGCTTCGCCGTCGATATCCTCGGCGATGATCAGCAGGTTCTTGCTGAGCGGCAGCACCTTCTCGAGTACGGGCAGCAGATCGGTGAGCGTGGAGATCTTCTGTTCGCTGATCAGGATGTAGGGATCGTCCAGCACAGCCTCCATGCGCTCGGTGTTCGTGACGAAATAAGCGCTCATGTAGCCCCGATCGAGCTGCATACCCTCCGTGTACTCGGTCTCGAACTTGAGGCCGCGGCTCTCCTCGACGGTGATGACCCCATCTTTGCCCACCTTCTCCATGACTTCCGCGATCAGGCGCCCAATTGCCGCGTCGGCGGCGGAGATGGTGGCGACACTGGCGATCTCCTCCTGCGTGCTGACCGGCCGCGCATTGGCGCGGATGTGGGCCACGAGGGCGCTGGCGCCCAGGTCCAGGCCGCGCTTGAGCAGCATGGGATTGGCTCCGGCGGCCACGTTGCGTAGCCCCTCGGTCACCAGCGCCTGGGCAAGTACGGTCGCGGTCGTGGTGCCGTCACCGGCGACATCGTTGGTCTTGGTGGCAGCCTCCTTGAGCAACTGGGCGCCCATGTTCTCAAACGGGTCGAATAATGTAATCTCCTGGGCCACGGTCACGCCGTCGTGCGTGACCGTGGGCGCTCCGTATTGGCGATCGAGCGCGACATTGCGGCCCTTGGGGCCGAGGGTCGTCTTGACCGCATTAGCCAGCATATCGACGCCGCGCTTCAGCGAGCCGCGCGCGTCCTCATTGAACTCCATCTGTTTCGCCATCGAGATAATCTCCTCGTGATACCTGGGCGCGCACAATCCACGCGCCGTGTTAGGCCGGCACCGCCGGAATGGCAGTTTCCCGCCGGATCAGCAGATCTTCACCAGGCCGCCGGCACTCTCTGCCGCCATACTTGGCGAAGACCACGCGCTCGTCGCTTTCCGGCCCATCAGCGTACGCCGGCTGTTCTCATAGGTCGCGTGCTGCGCGGAGCAAGTGGCTCGCGCGCTTGCTGCCACAAAACGCTATATCGTGCCCGCCCTCGCTGTTTGAATTGTCTGCTAGTGAGCGAGTGGCCCGGAGCCGCTGAACTCAACCAGCCCCGCGTGGATATAGTGCACAATAATATCGCCGGTGCGCCCATCCTCGAGTATCAACCGATACAGGCCCGGCCTCATCGAATATTGCCCGCTTGGGAGCTGAAACGATCCCGACCAGCCACTGGGCGCGTAAGCTCGGGGGCGCTGGCGCATACCCTGTATTTCGACACGGGGAAAGGCGACCCGATCACCGTCCTTGATCATTCCGTACTCATTCGCCATATAAATAACCTCATCGCTCGGGGCAGTTGGCGCCCTGGCGCATCAGTAGATCCACCGCGAGTTCGTAGTCCGTCGGGTTGAGGAAGATATTTGCTACTATGCGGGTATCCTCCTTTTAGTGACTGCCACACAGCGGATCGGTCGAGAAACGTACCGGCCCTCATTGCGGTCATGTTAACCACAACAGTGGGGTGGTTACCTTTGATCTCGCTTCTTGGGGGTGCCCTTCGCCAACCTATATCCTCGGCCCTTTCATTATCCCACTTCTGCGACCGGCGCGTCCCGGTGATTGCTCTAGTCGATCAACCAGAAAATACCCTGGTCGATGCCCAGGGTATGCGTATCCGATCGAATAGCGGATTGTTCGGATAGCCCCCCCGCCAAATTTGGCGGGTACCCGCCAAATCTTGGCGGCTACCACCGATGCCCCCGCCCGGCCCGGGTGCTACAATGAGCATATGCTGATACTAGCGATCCCGGGGTCGCCACCCCAACCACGGCTGCGCGTGCTGGTCGCCGAAGGGCTCCCGCTGGTGCGGGCGCTGCTCCGCGATCTCCTGACCGCCCAGCCGGGCGTGCGGGTGGTCGGCGAAGCGACCACCACTGGCGAACTGCTGGCGCAGACGCGCCGCCTCACGCCCGATCTGGTCCTGTTGGATTGGGCCCTGGGGGGGTTGGGCACGCTGCAAACCCTACGCGCCCTGGATTCGGCGCCCGCAGTCATCGTGCTGACCGCCGGCGCCGACCCAGAGTACTGCACCGCAGTGCTGGCCCATGGGGGCGCGGCCTGCCTCCCGCGGGAGCACCTCTACCGGCTGTTGCCGGCGGCTCTACGGCAGGTCGGCGAGACCTGCCGAAAAGGAGTACCGCATGACCGATCCTAGCGACGCCTCCGCCTTTCGCAGCGACTCCGAGTTGGTGGCCCGCGTGGCCGCGCGCCAGCCGGCGGCCTTACTGGAGTTGTATGACCGCTACGCAGCCGTAGCCTATGGGTTGGCCGTCCGGATGCTGACCGATGCCGCGGGGGAGGAAGAATGTGTGCAGGCAGTGTTTCTGGACCTCTGGGGGCCGCCGCCGCCTGCGGACTCTACACAGCGCGAATTCAGCCTGTGGTTGCTGGCCGCCGTTCATCGCAATGCCCGCACCCGCCAGCGGGCGGCCGGGGCGGGTGTGTCGCGCCGGCAGGGGACTGCGCTGACTGCGGATCGGGCGCCCCAACTTGCCGCGGAGACTCCGGCGTCCGCCCGCGCCGGCACCCGCCGCCCGCTGGCCGCACGGCAACAGTGGGTGCTGGCGGCTCATACAAGCCTCCCTCCCGCCGAGCGCACGGCGCTGGAACCGGCCTACTTCGAAGGGCAGACCGCAACGGAAATCGCGGAACGGCTGCTGGAGCCACGAGCCACCGTCCAAACCCATATCCAGGCCGCGGCCCAGCACCTGCGCGCCGTCCTTGCCGTGGCGCCCCCGCCGTTCCGCGATCGCACTACACCAGCCCCGCCGGTGGCGGGCTTACCAGTCGCGCCTGCTCTAGCGGCCGAGAACGAGACCACCTATCGCGTCGACGTACGTCGCTCGCCGGTAGGGCCGTCCCTACGCGAGCGGAGCGCGCAGGATCAGGCCGAAGGGCGGCAAGATCAACTCTTGCAGCTGGTAGCCCACGAACTGCGATCCCCGATCACGGTGATCAAAGCATCCATCCAATTGGCGAGCCGCCACCTGCGGGCCGCAGGCCATCTGGATGAAGCCGCGCGGCTGGACCTCGCCGATGCCCAGGTCGATCGCCTGACGGCATTGGTAGACTATTTGCTGCGCGCCGGCCAGCTCAACAGCGGCATGGTCGACCTACAAGCGGCCCGCTTCGATCTCGCTGGTCTGGTCCGGGAGGTGGGATCCGCCATGCAAGCTCTCAGCGTGGCGCATATAGTGATTGTCCAGGCGCCGGAGCACCTGGTGGTGGAGGCGGACGCCAACCGGCTGGAGCAAGTGTTGCGCAATCTGATCACCAATGCCATTAAGTATTCTCCGGAGGGCGGCCGCGTGGAGATCACCCTGGCACGCGTGGGGGAGGGGGCGGAGGTGTGCGTGCGCGACTACGGCATCGGCATCCCCGTTGCTGAGCGGGACCAGGTATTTGAACGGTTCCACCGCGCCAGGAACGTGGGAGCCATTGCCGGGTTCGGATTGGGATTGTCGATGAGCCGCGATATCGTGCGTGCCCATCACGGTCGCCTCTGGGTGGGCGACCTGCCGCAGGCAGCAACCGCCGAGGCCGCCAGGCCAGGCATATCTCCTGCCGAGAATGCACAGGGGAGCCTGCTCTGCCTGGTGCTGCCCATCGAGCAAGCCACCCGGCCGGGAACCCATCCGCCAGAAAACGCGGGCTAGCGCTGCAACCGCTCGATGACGGGGCTTCGACCATCTCCGCAGAGGGTAGGTGGCGGGTTACGTCAAAGCTAGTTTGGATCGATGGATGACGAACCGCGCCACGCCAAGAGACAAGGCGAGTATGATAGCGGCACGCGTCCAAGCGACGCAAGACGCAAGTCGTAGGCTTGCGCGGCACCGTCAACAGAACACTTTGGGGTAGCGGGACCGGCGTGGACCGGCCCAACCGGTCCTCATCGAGGGTGCGGCCGGCAGCACAGGAGGAAACCACAATGCATAACGAGATAACGAAAGCCGAGGTGCTGGACACGCTACGCGCTGAACGGAGCCGGTGGGATGCCCTGCTGGCCGCGGTGGGCGACGCGCGCATGACCCAACGGGTGCCGGGGAGCCTCTGGTCTCCGAAGGATATCATGGCTCATATCGCGTGGTATGAGCAGGAGACAGCCGCCGTGTTGGAGGCCGGCAACGACCCGCATGCGCGCCGCGACTGGTTGTGGGCGATCCCGGAGTACCAGCGCAACGCCATCCTGTATCGGGAGCACCGTGAGCGCCCGCTGGGCGAGGTGCGCGCGACGGCGCAAGAGGCCTACGTGCACCTGGTCGCCGCGGTCGTCGCCCTAGCCGAGGAGAACGGGCGCGATCCGCAACGGTTCCCCCACCTGCCCGCCGGCTGGACCCCCTGGAAAGTCATTGCCGTCCACTCCTACGAGCATTATCGGCAATACATACCGAGTATTCGTGCTTGGCTGGACCTGACGGCTCCAGAGTCGGACTCGACCCTGTGGCGTGCCCTCACAGCCGGCGCGCTACAGGCAAGAGAGGCCGTGGCACCGGCACCGCGGGGCCGTGAACTAGAGGTAAATATTACGCGCTGGGAGGAAGAAGGAGGTCGTGTATGACCGAGCCGGCAGCGCCCAGCCCGATGCCCCGCGCGTCGGAGGCTAACGTCCCTGGGATCGCCGATGACATCCTGCGGGCGGTCGAGGTACTCGAGGATCAACTCGAACAGGTACTGGGACCGCGGCCGGTCCCGCCCCGCCCGCTCCTCCGCAATGTCAACGCCGTGGTCGCGGAGCAGATGACCACCGGCGACCACGTCGCCGATGCCGTGGCCGCGACGATGGGCTCCTGGCGCTTTATCGCCATCCAATCGGCGCTACTGCTGGTTTGGGTCATCTTGAACATGGTCGGCTGGATCAAGCACTGGGATCCCTATCCCTTTATCCTGCTCAACCTGGCCCTCTCCTTCCAGGCGGCCTACTCGGCACCGATCATTATGATGAGCCAGAATCGGCTGGCCCAAAAGGACCGCATTATGGCGGAAGAAGATTACCGGGTCAACCATGTGGCGGAAGATGAAATCCGGGCCATCATCGCCCATCTGGAACGCCAGGACCAGATCTTACTACACATCTTGGCCCGACTGGCTGCCCCACCGCGGGGCGGGATAGGGCCCGCCGCAGTCTCGCCGCCGCCCGCCGGGTCGGCGGCGGGCGCGGCGGGATCCACCGCGTAGCGAGTCCACGATTGGCGCCCATCCGCATCTGATCAATGCAGAGGAGGCCCCCATTCCAGCCCCAAACCGGCGTCGTAGTCGCGCCTCCGGCAGGCGGCTCTACCCGCCACCCGCAGGAGGCTGGGGAAACCGACACCGCACATGAACAACAACTCTCTACCGCCAATTCCGCACGTCCCCATCGCACCTCTGGCGGCGATCACGCAAGCGATTGCCGCCAGCCTGGATGTCGCCCAGATCTTCCGCATCGTGGCCGAGCAGGCCGGGCATATCCTGCCGCATGAGGTGCTGGCCGTCCTGC
>JAICKM010000419.1 GCA_025927935.1 Chloroflexia bacterium
CGCCATCTACGATGATCCCGCCGATCTGCTGGCCCACTTCGCCGAGTCGCCGCTGGCCCAGGGCGGCCCGGCCCCGGCGCCGGTCCGCTAGCGCGGCTTCCAACCTCCCGTTGGGACAGCATACGCTAAGGCCGAACGAGTACGGCGCGATAACTCGCGCAACTACACCCAACTGGTCACTGGCAACTGCACCAGGCAGGGCTGTCCTGATACGTTGAGCATCGGCGGGTCGCGCAGGCCGGCAAGGCGGGTTTGAAACCCGCCCCTACATCGGCGGCATCGTCCTTCTTGTCCGTCATTCTGAGCGCAGCGAAGAATCTCGTCTCGTGCGGATACAAGACGAGACTCTTCGCTGCGCTCAGAGTGACATCACTAACCAGTGAGACGAGACTCGGAGCGCAGCGAAGAGTGACATCGTTGCTGGTCCGACTTTTACCCCCTCTTGGCTGATGTGTATTTTCCTCCTTACGCACGATTGCTTCCTCACGAAGGTTTTGCTACTTGACTTATGAACCGAATCGGGATATAATTCGGAAGTTCGTACTATTTAGTTTACAGGATTATAAAGCCATGGTAGATAATCTAACTGACGTGATCGAGGAGATCCTGGACCTGGACAGCGTGGTCCAGCACCAGTTGCGGAATAGCTGGCCGGAGTCGTGGTTGCAGATCAATTTGCCGCTGGGGTCCACGCGGGCACTGCTGGCGATTGATGGGTTGAACGCGCATACGCCAGGGCGGGTCGCGGACGCGCTGGGCGTGAGCCGGACGACCGTGACCGGGCTGCTGGACCGGCTGGAAGGCGAGGGGCTGATCACGCGCGCCATCGACCCGCACGACCGGCGCTGCTTTGTGCTGCACCTGACCGAGAAGGGGCAGACCCTGGTCGGCGAGATCAACGGGCGGCGGCGGGAGCATATCCGGCTGGGCCTGGCGAAAATGGACACTGAATCTCTGGTCGCGTTGCGGCAGGGGATGGCGGCGCTCGCCGCGGCGATGAAGGCCGCCGAACCGGTGCCGAGTAAGTAGTACTTCAAATGTTTTGTCACGCTGAGCGCAGCGAAGAGTCTCGTCTTAGATCTGCACGAGACGAGATTCTTCGCTGCGCTCAGAATGACAATTCCGGCTTGAGTCAGTAGTAAATGACAGCAGCCTTCCAGCGCTCCGCGGCCCGGATGGAAGGATGCTTTAGACCATCGATTGTTGGAATGGGTAGGAGATAGTGATGGCGGATACACGCCCGGTGGGGTCGAACTATAAATGGATCGCCCTCTCCAATACCACGCTTGGCGTGCTGATGGCGGCAATGAACAGCAGTATTGTGCTGATCTCGCTCCCGGCAATTTTTCGCGGCTTGAACGTGAACCCCCTGGACCCCGCGGAGAGCGGGTATTTGCTCTGGATGATGCTCGGCTATATGGTGATCACCGCGACTCTGCTGGTGACGCTGGGCCGGTTGTCCGATATGTGGGGCCGGGTGCGGCTGTATAATCTTGGATTTGTGATTTTCACCGTGGGATCGATCATGCTGTTTCTCACACCGTCGAGCGGCAACGCCGGCGCGGTGGAGATGATCATTTCACGGCTCGTGCAGGGGGTCGGCGGCGGCTTCCTGATGGCGAACAGCGCGGCGATTTTGACCGATGCTTTCCCGCCGAACGAGCGCGGCATGGCGCTCGGTCTGAACATGGTGGCGACGCTGGCGGGCAGCCTGATCGGCCTGATCGTCGGCGGGGTGATGTCCACCGTCTGGTGGCGGGCCATCTTCCTGGTCAGCGTGCCCATCGGCATCTTCGGCACGGTCTGGGCCTATAAGATGTTGCGCGAACAGGGCGCGACCCGCGCCGCGCGCAAGATCGACGTGCTCGGCAACCTGTGCCTCGGCGGCGGGCTGACCATCTTCCTGGTCGCCATTACCTATGGCATCATGCCTTTTGGCGGGTCGAATACCGGCTGGGGCAACCCGCTGGTGATCGGTGGGTTGGTGGTCGGGCTGGCGCTGCTGGCGGCGTTCGTGGTAGTCGAGAACCGGGTCAGCGAGCCGCTGTTCAATATGCACCTGTTCGGCATCCGGTCGTTTGCCATGGGCTGCGCGGCGCAGTTGTTGAGCGCCCTGGCCTACGGCGGGTTCCAGTTCGCGCTGATCGTCTGGCTGCAAGGGGTGTGGCTGCCGCTGCACGGCTATGCCTTCGAGGACACGCCGTTCTGGTCGGCCATCTATATCCTGCCGCTGCTGATCGGCTTCATGATCTTCGGGCTGACGGGCGGATGGCTCTCCGACCGGATGGGCGCGCGGGGCCTGAGCGCGGGCGGCATGGTGGCGCTGGCGGTGGGCTTCGGGCTGATGACGCTGTTCCCGGTGGACTTCGCCTACCTGCCCTTCGCCGGGGTGCTGTTCATCATCGGCGCGGCCTTCGGCATCTTTACCGCCCCGAACACGACGGCGATCATGAACGCGCTGCCGCGTGACTATCGCGGCGTCGGGTCGGGTATGCGCTCGACATTCCAGAACGCGGGTAGTCCGCTGAGCCTGGCGGTCTTCTTCAGCGCCATCGTGATGGTGCTGGGCAACCGGCTGCCGGGGGCGATCCAGGGCGGGTTGCAGGCGAACGGCGTCCCGGCTGCTGCGGCCGGCGCGGCGGCCCATATCCCGCCGACGGGGGCGCTCTTCGCGGCCTTCCTGGGTTATAACCCCATGGAGACGCTGCTGCCTCCGAGCGTGGTCCAGGCGCTGGCGCCCGCCGCGCGGGATACGATCCTGGGCACGCACTTCTTCCCCAGCCTCATCGGGTTACCGTTCGTGGACGCGCTGCATACGGTGTTCTGGGGCGCGGCGGTGCTGGCGCTGATCGCGGCGGGCTGCTGTGTGCTGCGGGGCAAGCGGTTCGTCTACGACGAGGTCGAGGTGCCCCTGGCGCCCGCGGAGCATGTTGCCGCGCTGCCGGAGGCGCTGGTGGCTTCCGCGCGGCGGTAAGCCCAGACAGCCCGGCATACTCGCTTAGGCTGCACCGCGAAGGAACGAGGGCGCGAAGAATGAGACTGAGATAAAGAATCTTCGCGGTCTTCGGTCCTTCGAGCTGAACTTATAAACGGCTGCCAAAAGGCCCGGACCAGCGTTTGCGCGTTGGTCCGGGCCTTTTTGTGTGGTGCACCGGGCCGGTTTGAAACCGGCCCCTACATCGGTGGCTGGAGTTAGGAGGCGCCCTGGCCCGCGGAGGCGAGCGCCAGTTCGGGGTGCGGCGATTGCGGCTGCGGCTCGTCGAGGGTCGCGCCGGTGAACTGGCTGTTGTAGAGGTCGGCGTAGAAGCCGCCCGCGGCCAGCAGTTCGGCGTGGGTGCCCTGTTCGATGATGTCGCCGTGGTTCATGACCAGGATCAAGCCCGCGTCGCGGATGGTCGAGAGCCGGTGGGCGATGACGAAGCTGGTGCGGCCTTGCATCAGCGTCTCCATGGCCCGCTGGATCAGCACCTCGGTGCGGGTGTCCACGCTGCTGGTGGCCTCGTCCAGGATCAGGATGGCCGGGTCGGCCAGGATGGCGCGGGCAATGGTCAGCAACTGCCGCTGGCCCTGCGAGATGTTCGAGGCTTCCTCGTTCAGGATCGTGTCGTAGCCGTCGGGCAGGGTGCGGATGAAGTGGTCGGCGTGGGCGGCCGTGGCGGCCTGCACGATCTCTTCCTCGGTCGCGCCCAGGCGGCCATAGGCGATGTTGTCGCGGATGGTGCCGTTGAACAGCCAGGTGTCCTGGAGCACCATGCCGAAGATGTTACGCAGGTTGCCGCGCTGCATGGTGCGGATGTCCACGCCGTCCACGGTGATCGTGCCGTTGTCTACGTCGTAGAAGCGCATCAGCAGGTTGACCAGCGTGGTTTTGCCCGCGCCGGTCGGGCCGACGATGGCGATGGTCTGGCCGGGATGCACGTCGATATTCAGGTTTTGCAGCACCGGGGTGTCGGGCAGGTAGCCGAACTTGACGTGGTCGAAGCGCACGGCGCCTTGCGGATCGGCGATGACCGCCGCGGGCACCGCGTCGGGGCTTTCCTCCGGCTCGTCCAACAACTCGAAGACGCGCTCCGCCGAGGCGACGGCCAGTTGCACCACGTTGGCGAGGCTCGCCATCTGGGTGATCGGCCAGGTGAACTGCTGCGAATACTGGATGAACGCCTGCACGTCGCCGATGGCGATGCGGCCCTGGGTGACGAAGATGCCGCCGATCACGCTGATAAAGACATAGCCGATATTGCCGACGAAGCCAAGCAGCGGCATGATCAGGCCGGAGATGAACTGCGCTTTCCAGCCGGCATCGTAGAGGCGGGTGTTGATGGCGTTGAAGCGTGTGACGGATTCTTCCTCGCGCCCGAACGCCTTGACGATCTTGTGCCCGCCGTACATCTCCTCGACATGGCCGTTGAGTTCGCCGAGCGCGCGCTGCTGGGCGATGAACAGGCGCTGCGACCGCTTCGCCACGGTCGCGGCAATCGCCATGGACACGGGCAGGACGACCAGGGCGATCAGCGTCAGCCAGGGGCTGATGGTCAGCATCATGATTATGATGCCAATGATCGAGACCACCGAGGTCAGGATCTGCGTGGCGCTCTGCTGCAACGTGTTGGCGATGTTATCGACATCGTTGGTGACCCGGCTCAGGATCTCGCCGTGCGTACGCGCGTCGTAGAACTTGAGCGGCAGGTGGGTCAGCTTGAGGTCCACGTCCTGGCGGATATCGTAAACGGTGCGCTGGGCGACGCCGGCCATCAGATATTGTTGCAGATAGCTGAAGGCCGAACTGATCACATAGAGCGCGGCCAGGACCATGAGGATCTGGCCGATATAGTTGAAGTCGATGCTCGCGCCGGGCACTCCCTGGAACTTCGCCATCAGCCCTTCAAAGAGCTTGGTGGTCGCCTGGCCCAGGATCTTGGGGCCGAGAATGCTGAACACCTGGCTGAGGATCGCCATGAGCAGCACGACGGCCAGCGCGGTGCGGTGCGGACGCAGATAGGCGATCAGGCGCCGGGCGCTGCCCTTAAAGTCCTTTGCTTTTTCGACAGGCATGCCCATGCCGCCGAAGGGGCCGCCCATCGGGCCGCCGGGGCGGCGTCCGCCGGCGCCACCCGGTCCCGCGGGACCGGCGGGACGACCGGGCGCGGTGCCGTTGCCGTTACGCTGTGCTGTGGTCATGCTACCAACTCCTCCTCGGACAACTGCGAGGCCACGATTTCGCGGTAGACCTCGCTGCTCAATAGAAGCTCTTTGTGGGTGCCCTGGCCCGCGAGGCTGCCTTCGTCCAGCACCAGGATGCGGTCGGCGTCCATGATGGTGGTCACGCGCTGGCCGACGATGATGACGGTGGATTGCGTGGTCTCGCGCCTGAGCGCGCGACGCAGGCGGGCGTCGGTCTTGAAGTCGAGCGCCGAGAAGCTGTCGTCGAAGATATAGACTTCGGGCCGGCGGACCAGGGCGCGGGCGATGGACAGGCGCTGCTTTTGCCCGCCGGACAGGTTGGCGCCGGCCTGCGCGATCAGCGAATCGAAGCCTTCGGGCATCGCGGTCACGAAGTCGAGCGCCTGGGCGGTGGTGGCCGCGTCGCGCATCTCTTCGTCGGTCGCGTCTTTCTTGCCGTAGCGGATATTGTCGGCGACCGTGCCGGTGAAGAGCACGGCCTGCTGGGGCACGAAGCCGATCCTGGCGCGCAACATTTCCTGGGTCATCTCGCGCACGTCCACGCCGTCCACGGTGATGCTGCCGCTGTCCACATCGTAGAAGCGCGGGATCAGGTTGACCAGCGTCGATTTGCCCGCGCCGGTGCCGCCGATGATGGCGACGACTTCGCCGGGCCGGGCGATGAAGGAGATATCGCACAGCGCCGGTTGCTCGGCACCGGGATAGCTAAAGGTGACGTTGCGGAACTCGACCAGGCCGCGCTCGCCGGACGGCGCCTGGGCCTGGGCCGGGTCGTTAATCTCCGGCTTCATGTTCAGCACTTCGTTGATACGCACCGACGACGCCTGGGCGCGGGGCACCATGATGAAGAGCATCGAGACCATGAGCAGCGACCACATGATCTGCATAGCGTACTGCAAGAACGCGATCAGATCACCGACCTGCATACCGCCGCTGTCGATGCGGATGCCGCCGAACCAGATGATGGCAATCGTGGTGAAGTTCATCACCAGCAGCAAGACTGGGAACAGCAGGGCCATCGTGCGGTTGACCTGGATCGCGGTGGTGGTCAGGTCGGCGTTGGCCGCGGTGAAGCGTTGCTTCTCATACTCCGAGCGATTGAACGCGCGAATGACCCGGATGCCGGTCAGGTTCTCGCGCAGCACCAGATTGATC
>JAICKM010000807.1 GCA_025927935.1 Chloroflexia bacterium
CCTGGCCCGCCCTTTGCCAACTGCCGCAGCACCGTCGCCAACCTGAGGCCGCCGCAGCCGGACACGTTCCGCCAGGCACCGCGCGTGGCTGCTGGGGCGGCGGAGTAGGGGCGGTTGGAATTGGAGCAGGGAGGGGCGAATGCGCGGCCACGCATGGTGCCTGGGGGCCAGGCGCCTATTGCTCGAACACGACTGCGCCCCGGATCACGGTTTGCAGGACGCGGATCTCGGCCACGCGCTCCACGCCGGCCACGAAAGGGTTCTCCGCCAGCACGACCAGATCGGCCCATTTGCCGGGCGAGAGCGTGCCCTGCTCGTCCTCTGCGAAGGCGGCGTATGCGGACCCGCCGGTATACCAGGCGAATGCCTGGTCCAGTGTGATGGCTTCCTGCGGGGCGTACACCACCCCACCGGCGGTGCGCTGCGTACACGCCGCCGCGATGCCCAGCAGCGGGGCGCCGTTCACCACCGGGCGATCCGAACTGAAGGCCACCCGCAGCCCGCGCAGACTCGCCATCGGGTAGGTGAGCCGCAGCCTGTCCTCCCCCAGCGCGGTCCGGATGCCATCGCCCAACTCGGTGATGAACCGCGGCTGCGTGACGATCACCACGCCCAGGCGCCGGATGCGCGCGATCAGGTCAGGTCGCAGCACGCCGCAGTGCTCTATGCGGGGCCGGTAGCGCGGCGCGTCGCCGCCCATACACGCCTCAATGGCGTCCAGACCGGCGGCAATGGCGCGGTCGCCGATGGCGTGCATCGCCACCTGCCAGCCGCCGCGATGGGCCCGCGCGATCTGCACCTGAATCTCCTCCTCGCTCTTGACCAGAAATCCGCAGTCCGCCGGGGTGTCGCTATACGGTGCGGAGAGGGCCGCGGTGCGCCCGATCAGCGAGCCATCCAGGAAGAACTTCATCGCGCCCAGCTTCAGCCGCTCGTCACCGAAGCCCGTGTGCAAGCCGAAGGCGAAGTCGAAGCGGCCGTCCTTGATCGCCAGGCGTTCGGCATCCGGCATGAGCCGGATATGCTGCGGCAGGGCGCCCATCGCGGACGCCTCCTGGTAGGCGCGAAACTCCTGCGGCGCGATCCAGCCCGCCCAGGCATCCTGCGCGCTCGTGATGCCTTCGGCGGCCATCTGCCGGCCCGCCGCACCGAGCGCTGCCCGCAGATCGGACAGGGTATACGGCGGTAGCACGCGCTTGACCAGTTCCTGCGCCGTCTCCAGCAGCAAGCCGGTCGGCTCGCCCTGTGCATCGTGCTCGATGACGCCACCGGGCGGATTGGGGGTGGTGGTGTCGATCCCGGCGGTCGCCAGGGCGCGGGAGTTCGCCACCGCCATATGTCCGGAGACATGGGAGAGGAACACCGGGTGGTCGGGCGCCGCCATGTCGAGATCGGCGCGCATGGGGTGGCGTTGCTCCGCGAGCTTGTCCTGATTGTAGCCGCCACCCCGGATCCATGTGCCCCGCGGCTGCCGCGCAGCACGCTCCGCGACCGCCGCTGCGATCGCGGCGATGGCCGGCGCTGCGCGTACGTTCACCTCGGTCAAGCCGAGGCCGAAGAGCAGGATGTGGCAATGGGCATCATGGAAACCGGGCACGACCGTGCAGCCCCCGAGATCGGCAAAGCGTGTGCCGGGACCGCCCAGTTCCGCCATCTCCCGGTCGGTGCCGACCGCGACGATCCGGCCGTCGCGGACCGCCAGCGCCTGGACCACCGGGGTGGCGGGGTCGAGGGTGAGGATGTGCCCGTGCTGAAACACACGGTCGGCATAGAGCATGGCTCAGGCCGGGGGCGCGGTGGTGAGCGCCTGCGCCGCCTCGCCGAAGAAGCGCACCGCCAGGTCGGTGAGGCGGTCGGGGATCTCGATGGGCGCGTTGTGCCCCACGCCGTGCCAGATCTCCAGCCCGCAGCCCGGTATTTTGGTGAAGGCTTCGACGATGCCCTGAAAGGGGATGACCATGTCTTTATCGCCCCAGGTGACCAGAGTCGGCACCGTCAGTTCGCCTAGCCGCGCGGTGATGTCGTAGCGGGCCATATCGTCCATCATGCCGCGATAGCCCGCGCGGCCCCAGGCCATGGCGTCGTCGATCAACTGCTCGCGATAGGGGCCGGTTGGTTGGATCACGCAGCCGCCGAGGGCCACCGCCGTGATCCCGTCGCGGTTGCCGTACTGCGCGTTCACCCACTCCGCCGCCGCCGGGTCGAGCAACTTCGTGCCGAACGGGGCCAGCGGGTCGACCAGCAGCAGCGATTTGAGCCGCTCCTGGTGCTCCAGCGCGTACAGCATGGCGACGCCGCCGCCCAACGAGTGGCCGACCAGATGGAAACTATCCAGACCCAGGGCCTCCACGAACTCGTGCAGGTCGGCGGCATATTGCGCGATAGTATGGTCCGGGGCCGTCTGGTCTTCCCGTGCCATCGCCCGCAGGTCGACGGCGTAGGCATGGAAGCCGGCGGGCAGCCGATCCATCGCGGGTTGCCACCAGCGGCGGCTGGCGACGAAACCGTGCAGGAAGACCACGGCCTCGGTGCCGCTGCCGCTCTCGATATACTGCGTCTGCGTGTTTCTGAGTTGTTGCGCCGGCATGCGGATCTCCTTTCAAGCTAGGGGCGCGGGGTGGAAGCGGATGATTTGCCGGACGGCTTCGCCGCGGGCCAGCGCGTCAAAGCCCGCGTTCACCTCATCCAACGCAATCGTGCGCGTGAGCAGCCGGTCTACCGGCAGCAAGCCCGCCTGGTAGAGCGCGATGAAGCGGGGAATATCGCGCGGCGGGACGGCCGACCCCATATACGACCCTTTGACCGTCCGCTCCTCGGCCACCAGCGTGACCGCGGAGATCGCGAATATCTTGCTTGGATGGGGCAGCCCGAGGGTGACGGTGGTGCCGCCACGGCGGGTGGCGCCATACGCCTGGGCCAGCACGCGCTCGTTGCCCACGCTCTCGAAGGCATAGGGCGCGCCGCCCGCCGTGATCTCCTTGACCGCCGCAACGGGATCGGCGTCCCGCGCATTGACGGTGTGCGAGGCGCCCACTTCACGGGCTAGCGCCAGCTTGCTTTCCAGCAGATCCACCGCGATGATCGGGTACGCGCCCGCGGC
>JAICKM010001012.1 GCA_025927935.1 Chloroflexia bacterium
AATCGTCAGGTTAATGCTCGCCATGATGGCGACGGCGAGGGCGAATGAGGTGATCTCGCCGAAGATCCCGCCCAGCCAGGTGGGAAAGTCGCCGGTCTCGCCCACGTCGTCGCGGTAGCGGTTGACCGCCTCGCCCGCCGGCACCGGCGGGGCCAGCGCGCCGGGCCGGCGCAATGCGGCGGCGAACAGGTTACGCTGCACCAGCGTGTTGACCAGGCCGCGAAAGGTCCACCCGCCCCAGGCGTCGCCGAGATGGGCGGCCGCGCGCGCCAGTTGGACCGAGACGTAGAGGGCGATCAGCGCCGGGATGTCCAGTTGGACCGGCGCGCTGTCCGTGAGCCGGTCGAAGGCGGCCTTCTCGATCAGGCCCGGCACCACGCCCGCGCCAATAAAGGCCAGGTCGCCGGCGATGACCAGCAACAGCGGCAGCGGCGCGTAGCGGATGAGCCGCCAGTTATAGTACGCGGTGCTGATTTTGCGCTGGTTGGATGCGGTCGCCCGATTCTTGCTCATACCAGCGCCTCCTCCAGGCCCGTTTGCAGCAGGCGGTAGAACCGCGAACCGGGGTCCGCGGCCAGCCGGGCGCGCGGGCCATATTCGACCACGCGCCCCCCGTCGAGGATCAGGATATCGTCGGCCCGCTGCACCGTGCGCAGGCGGTGGGCGATGATGAGGCCGCTGCGGCGGCCTCCCTCCGGTTGCAGCAGCCGGGTGATGGCCCGCTCCAGGCGCCCCTCGGTGATCGGGTCGAGCCGCGAGGCCGCTTCGTCGAGGATGATCAGGCCGGGGTCGCGCAGCAGCAGGCGCGTGAAGGCCAGCAACTGCGCTTCGCCCGCCGACATGCCCGCGCCGCCCGCCGCCAGGCGCGTATCCAGGCCCCGCGGCATGGCCGCCAGCCAATCGCGCAGGCCCAGCGCGTCGAGCGCCGCGGTGATCCGCGCGTCGCCGATGGCCGGGTCGAAGAAGGCGATGTTGTCGCGCAGGCTGGCGCTGAATAGCTGCACATCCTGCGTCACCATGCCCACGCGGGCGCGCAAGTCGGCCTGCCCCACGTCCCGCAGATCGACTTCGCCCAGCCGGACGGCCCCGCCGCTGGGGTCGTAGAGCCGGAACAGCAGCCGCGTGAGCGTCGTCTTGCCGCTGCCGGTGCGCCCCAGCACGCCCAGCACGCGCCCGGCGGCCAGGTGGAACGACACGTCGCGCAACACCAGCCCCGCTTCCGGGTCCTCCGCCGGCGCGCCGCCCGCCGGCTCCCCGTCGGCGTAGGCAAACGACACGCCGTCGAACGCGACCGCCAGGGCGCCGGGCGGCAGCGCCTGCCCGCTGCCGGGGCGCACAGTGGGCTGTTGGCGGAACAGCGCCGCGATCCGCCCGATGCCCGCCGTGGAGCGCTGGAGATTGCTCGCTTGCTTGCGCAGGCTCTCCAGCGGCCCGGCCAGCAGGCTGATGTAGGCCAGAATCAGGAAGACCGTGCCGATGGTGATACGCTGCTGCGCGTAGAGATAGGCCCCCACGCCCAGCCCCAGCGCCCAACCCAGCCCGAACAGCACGCTGCTGATGCCCGAACTGAAGAACTCGACCATCTCCGCCGCCCGCCGCGTCCGCACCACCGGGCGCGTGAAGCGGAACAGCCGCCCCAGCGTGTAGGCCGCGGCCCCGCTGCCCTGGATGTCTTCCACCCCGGAGAGGCGCTCCTCGATATAGCCGAACTGTGCGGCGGCGGCCTGCCGGGCGGCGGTCCAGCGGCGCACGCCCACGCCCTGCAACGCCGCCAGCGCGGCGACGCTGATCGCGCTGTAGAGCGCCAGGGCCAGCCCGGCCAGCCAGTTCTCGATCCAGAGCAAGACCAGCACGCCCAGGATCAGCAGGCCGCTGGTCACGACGCGGATGACGAACTGGGCGAAGAAATCGGCTAGCTCGTTGGCATCGCCGTCCACGCGCTCGATCAGTTCGCCCGGCGTGTGGGTCTTATGGAAGGGCATATCGAGCCGCAGCAGGTGTTCGGTCAGCGCGGCGCGCA
>JAICKM010000693.1 GCA_025927935.1 Chloroflexia bacterium
AAGACCCCGGCGGGCGCGGAGCAAGCCGCCCGCTGGCGCGCCTTCGCGCGCTACCTGGCCGATCTACAACGCTTCGGCGATGTGAACCAGGCGGCACAGCGCTTCGGCGACTTCCTGCCCTACGCCGTCGCTATGGGCGTGGACCAGCAGTATACCCGCCAGTTCGACAGTGTGCAGGGCCAGATGCCGATGCCCACCTACTATTATCCCTGGGGCTGGATGCCGGGCTACGGTTACGGCGTGCCGGGGGTGCCGGGCGCGCGCGGCTTGGCCGGCGCGGGCGTCGCGGGACCGGGCGGCACCGTGGACTCCGGATCGCGCGGCGGAATGGACTTTTCGCCGGGCGGCATCAACGCGATGAACGCCGGCATCGTCGGCTCCATCAACAGCCTCAACAGCGGGCTAACCAGCATGATCAACGACGCCAGCAGCGTCTTCGTCAGCACCCCTAGCGCGTCCAGTAGCAGCGGCGGATGGAGCGGCGGCGGGGGCTGGAGTGGTGGCGGCGGCTTCGGCGGCGGCGGGGGCGGCGGTAGCTTCGGTGGTGGAGGCGGCGGCGGCGGAGGCGGCGGTGGAGGCGGCGGCGGCTCGTTCTAGCGCCCCACCGGCCCGGCGGAGATGGGTCCACCGGGCGCCCGCCGGCTAACGATCTGATTAGTACACAGACCCCGCAAGGGGCGGAATGGAAGAGGGACATGCGATTCCAAGCTAGGGCATGGTCGCCGGGGCGCAGTGTGGCGCGGGCGGCCGGCGCGCTCCTGGTCCTGCTGGCCTTGCTGCTGCCGGTTGGCCTCACGCCGGTGGCCCATGCCGCGGACCAGCACCAATACTGGGATAACGACGAAGTCACCGTCCAGATCCATGAAGACTCGACCTTCGACGTGACCGAGCGGCAGGGCTTTGTCTTCGACAGCGGCACCTTCCACGGCAGCTACCGGGACATCGACGAGAGCCGGCTGACGGATATCACCAACGTCAGCGTCAGCGAAGAGGGCGTGGGCGCCTATCGCCCCGACAACACCAAAATTGACCTGGAAAACGGTGACTATGGCCCGCCCAAGACCTTCCAGGTACTGGACGAGAGCGGGCACAAGCGCATCATCTGGTTCTACGGCACGCTGGACTCGCCCGCGCGCAAGACCATGGTCATCAAGTACACCGTGGTTGGCGGCCTGCGCTTCTACCCCGGCGGCGACCAGTTCTACTGGAACCCCTTCATGCCCGACCGCAAGGGCGTGATCGAGCACGCGACCATCACCGTGCAGGTGCCGCCGAACATCGATCTGACCACCGACCCGGCGAAGCAATGGGCCGTCTACCCGGACGGCGCGGGCACGGTGCAGGTCAGCCCGCACCAGGCCGTCTTCACCGCCAACGGCGTGCTCGGCACGAGCGACGATTTCGAGGCCCGCCTGCAATGGTCGCACGGCCTGATCAACGGCAGCCCCGCCCCCTGGCAGGAAGGTGACGACCGGCTGCGCGCATTCAAGGCGCAATGGGGCCCGGTGTTCACCCTGCTGGCCCTGCTTGGCGGCGCGCTGATCCTGGTGGGCGGCAGCCTGTTCTGGATCTGGCGCTGGTACACCAAGGGCCGCGACCCGGTCGCCGGGCCCATCGCTGACTATCTCAATGAGCCACCGTCGGACCTGCCCGCCGGGTTGGTCGGCGTGCTGCTCGACGAGAAGGCCGACGTGCGCGATGTGATTGCCACGATCCTCGACCTGGGCCGCCGCGGCAACCTGCGCATCGAGGAAATCAAAGAGAAGAGCGGCATTCTGCGCAGCGAGAGCAGCGACTTCCAGTACACCCGGCTGAGCATGGGCGGATTGCAGCCCTATGAGCAGTTGGTAATGAACGCCTTGTTCGCCGGAACTAAGAACAAGCGCCTGCTGTCCGATCTCAAAAACCAGTTCTACTCCAAACTGCCCGCCATCAACAAAGCGATGTACCAGGCGCTCGTGGACCGCAAACTCTTCCCGCGCAGCCCCGACGAGACGCGCAATCGCAACCGCGGGTTAGCCGGTCTCTTATTTGTCCTGGCCTTCCTGTCGATCTTCGCCGCAGCCTTCCTCGGCGACCTGCTGACCCAGGCGCTGTGGATCTTGCCGGTCGCCTTCGCCGTGCCGGCCCTGTTCGGCTTTGCGATGGCCGGGGCCATGCCCCAGAAGACGGCGGCGGGCGCGGAGCAAGCGGCGAGCTGGCAGGCCTTCGGGCGCTACCTGGCCGACCTGCAACGCTTTGGCGACGTGGGCCAGGCCGCGCAGCGCTTCGGCGAGTACCTGCCTTATGCCGTCGCCATGGACCTGGAAAAGAAATATGCCCAGCAGTTCGAGAGCGTGCAAGACAGCATGCCGATGCCCACCTACTATTATCCGTGGGGTTGGAACAGCGGCTATAGCTCCGGCTCGCGCGACCTGAGCACTACCAGCGGCCGGCATGGGGGCGGTGGCAGCAGCGGCGGCAGCGGGCCGGACTTCTCGCCACGCGGCATCAATACGATGAACGCCGGTATCGTCGGCTCCATCAGCAGCCTCAACACCGGCATCAACAGCATGATCAACAGCGCGAGCAGCGTGCTGGTCAGTTCGCCCAGTAGCTCCGGCAGCGGCGGCGGCTTCAGCGGCGGCGGCGGTGGCGGCGGCGGCGGCGGCGGCGGCGGCGGCGGCGGCGGCGGCTCCTTCTAGCGCCAGGCGGGGCGCCCCCACCCGCCCCGCAGTGATGGCACTAAGCGTGCTGGGATAAGGCACGCAGCCTGGCCTTGCGGGGCCGGGGGCGCCTGCACCCCAGGCAGTGAAACACGAGGCCTGGCGCCCGCGTAGATCGAGGGCGTAGGGACCTGATCCGGGAATAGACGTGTAGACCACCGGCTGCACGGCCGGGTTATCGAATCGGGCACGCCCGTGGCGTGTCGCGTGTATGAGGAGGAACGGCACATGACAAATGTTCCTGATTTCCGTGGACGAGTCGAGAGCAATAAACCGCAGGACTTCTTGCACCGCCTGGCCGAGAAGATCCCCGGCTATGCCGGCTACCAGGATCGCGAGCGCCGCCGCGACGCCGATAAAGAACTGCGCATGTACCTGGCGCGCGGCTTCCGCGACCAGTACGCGGCCCTCCAGCGCGTGCAGCAGCAGATGGCCCGCAGCCGCCACCTGGAGTCCATCGGCGAGGTCGATCGCCTGTCGGGGATGCTCCAGCGCTTTATCGACAAGCTCGAAACGGCCACCCAGGGCTATGCCGGGCTGTTCGATCCGGTCAAGGTCGACACGCCGCAACTCGATCAGCTCTATACCTTCGACGCGGCGCTGACCGATGAGATGCAGAAAGTCAAGGACAACATCGCGGCGGTCTCCACCGCCGCCCAGCAGGGCACCGGCCCGGCCCCCGGCGCGACGGCGGCCACGGCCCCCGACCTCCCGGCGGCCCTCAGCGCGTTGAGCGCCACCCTGGACGAACTGTTGCGCACTTGGAACCACCGCAACGAGGTGATCATGTCCGGCCAGCCGATGCCCGCGCAGGACTTCGAACGCTTCCGCGCCACCGTCGGCGCCGACAGCCCGCAGCCGTACACCAACGCCGCTGCCGGAGCCGCCAATGCCCCCGCGCCGGGCGCCGGCGGCCAGGGCACCCAGGGCTTTCCCGCGCCCCCGCCCGCCCCGCAGCAAGGCGCCGGCCAGCCCTACGCCGGGCCGCAACAGGGCAGCGGCCAGCCGTCATACTCCGGCCCGCAGCCGGGCAGCGGCCAGCCCACCTATCCCGCGCAGCAGCCGGGCGGCGGCCAGCCGTACCAACCCTACTCCGGTCCCGCCGAAGGCAGCGGCCAACCC
>JAICKM010001016.1 GCA_025927935.1 Chloroflexia bacterium
CCGAGCGTACATCCGAGCGCACGGCGGAGGAGCGGGCGGCGGCGCTGCGGGCGCGCTTTGCGGTACCGGAGGCGGCTGGGCGGGAGACGGCGGCGGCGCGGCAGGAGCGGCTGCGCGCGCAGTTCGCCCAGGAGGGGCCCAAGCCGAAGACGCCGGAGCAGATCCGCCAGGCGATGCAGGAGCAGGCGCGCGCGCCGGAGGCCAACCCCGAGGCGCGCCGGCAGGCGCTGCGCGAGGCCTTCGCCCAGGGTGGCCAGGCAAGGCCCAAGACCCCGGAACAGATCCGCGAGGCGCTGCGGGCGCGCGACAAGCCGGCGGCGGAGCGGCGCCCAAGCAAAGACCAGGGGAAGGACCAAGGCCAGGAACGCGAGCAGTGACGGCGTCTCCGCTCCGTACTCGCCGGCGCCCCGACGCGGGTCGGCGCAACCACGACACATCGCGCCCGCCACGGCCCCGGCCGGCCAAGGCTGGCGGGAGAGGGAAGGGCGGGGTCTTGCGGCCTGGCCCGGGGGAAAAGGAAGACAGAATGAACGCAGGGGATAGCGGTCCACGGCCGGCCGCCCTGGTGGCCTTGGCCGGGCTCGTCGTGATCGGCGTGGCCTGGCATCTCGGGGCGCAGAACATTGTCGCGCCGCAAAGCCGCATGAATTTGTGGGACCTGGCGTGGGAGCACTGGGCCTACCGGGACGATCTGTCTCGCTATGTGGCCTGGCGCTGGCCGCCGATGATCACCGCGAAATACCCGGTGGCCTTCACCGCGGCGGTGCTGCCGGGCGTGCTGCTCTACGGCGTGGCGGCGGCGCTGCGGCATCGGGACTGGGAGCGCCTGTGGCAGGCGGTTATGGGCTGGCTGGGCGGCGCCATCGCCGGCGTCGCCATCATGGACCGGGCGCTGCTGCCGAACGCCCTGCTCAATGCCCTGGCGATGCCCGGGCTCGCCCTGCTCGGCGGCGGCCTCGCCGCCCTGGTCGCGATGCCGCGGCGGCGCGACCGGTGGGTGCTGCGCGGCACGCGGATCGTCCATCACCGCGCCGACAGCGCCAAGGCGGTCGAGAAGGCGGACAAGCGGGGGCGCACCACGCTGGCCGGGGTGGTGCTCGACCCCCGGTCGGAGGTGCGCCACCTGGCGGCGATCGGCGTCACCGGCAGCGGCAAGTCCACCGCGCTGCGGGCGCTGATGTACACCGCCCTGCGCCGCGGCGACCGTCACGTCGTGGCCGACCCCGACGGCAGCGCCATGCGGCTGTTCCACGCCGCCGGCGACGTGATCCTCAACCCGTTCGACGCGCGCAGCGCCAAATGGGACATCCTGGCGGAGATCCGCGAGGACACCGACTACCGCTTCCTCACCGAATCCGTGTTGCCGTTCTCCAAGGGCGGCGACGACAACGAATGGATCAAATACGCCCGCGAGATCTTCGCCGCCTGCCTGCGCAGCTGGCACGAGAACCGGATCGGCTCGTCGGACGCGTTCTTCGCCACCGTGGCGACGGCGGACCGCGAGAAGCTGGCGACCCTGTGCGAGGGCAGTGCGGCGCATCGCTACTTCGAGGCGGGCAACGAGAAGATGCTGGGCAGCATCCTCGGCACCATGGGGCCGGCGCTCGAGAGCATGCGCCAGCTGGCCCGGCTGGAGGGGCCGCCATTCTCGGTGCGCAGCTGGCTGCGCGAGGGTAGGGGCTCGCTGTGGATGCCCTACCAGGCGCAGCAGATCCCGGCGCTGCGCGGCCTGGTGTCGTGCTGGATGGGGCTGGCGATCTCCGAGACGCTGGCGCTGGACGACAGCGAGGCGCGGCGGGTGTGGTTCCACATCGACGAGCTCGACGCGCTGGGGCGCATCCAGAACCTCAAGGACGCCCAGACGCGGGTGCGCAAGAAGGGCGGCTGCGTGGTGATGGGCTTCCAGTCGATCGCGCAGGTGCGGGCGGTCTACGGCGACGCCGAGGCGCACACCATCGTGGAGAACTGCGACAACAAGCTGATCCTGCGCTGCGGCGCC
>JAICKM010000941.1 GCA_025927935.1 Chloroflexia bacterium
CGAGCTTTTTATTTAGGGCTGGCTGTAAGCGCTTACAGAGGAGTGCGGCGTATGGACGTGGACAAGGAAGATCTGGAGCGCGGTTCGGCGACGATCTTCGACGTGGCGCGGGAGGCGGGCGTCTCCTACGCGACGGTGTCGCGCGTGCTCAACAACCGCGACCATGTACGGCCCGAGACGCGCGAGAGCGTCATGAACGCCGTGGCCCGGCTGGGGTTTGTCGCCAACCCGCAGGCGCGCAGCCTGGCCGGCGGCCCCTCGCAGGTGATCGGCTTGCTGCTGCATGGCCTGAGCACCAGCTACATGGGCGAGATTGTCCGCGGCATCGACGCTGAACTGGAAGCCGCGGACTACGATCTGATGCTCTATACTACGCACCGGCGCAAGCTGAAGGAGTCGGCCTATGTCGGCGCCATCACGCGGGGCATGGCCGCCGGGCTGCTGCTGATCCTGCCGCGCAACGCCGCGGCCTACCTCGACTCGCTGCGCGCCCGCCACTTCCCCTACATGCTGATCGACCACCAGGGCAACGGCGACTATGAACACTCGGTCGGGGCGACCAACTGGCAGGGCGGTTATGACGCCACCCGCTACCTGATCGACCTGGGCCACCGGCGCATCGGCCTGGTCACCGGCACGCTCGAAATGGGCTGCGCGGTCGACCGCCTCGAAGGCTACCGGCAGGCGCTCGCCGATCATGGTCTCCCCGCCGACCCCGCCCTGATTTACACCGGCGATTTCTTGCAGCCGTCGGGCTTCGCCGCCGGGCGTGCCTTGCTCGCGCTGCCCGACCGCCCCACGGCGATTGTTTCCTCCAATGATGAAATGGCGTTTGGCGTGATGGAGGCGGCCCGCGACCGCGGGCTGACCATTCCCGAAGACCTGTCGATTATCGGCTTCGACGATATCCCGCAAGCGGGCCTCGTCTACCCGCCACTGACCACGATCCGCCAGCCGCTCGAACAAATGGGCCGGGTTGCCACCCGGATGCTGCTCACGATGATTGCCGACCCGCACCTGGAGATCAAGCGCGTGGCACTGCCGACCGAACTCGTGGTCCGGCAGTCGTGCCGATCTCTGGGCGGCTGAATCCTGGCGCTACGATCAGGCGCGGGCGATGGAGGGCCCCCGTAGCTCGCGCACGACGGCATTTTAGTCCATTCGCACAAAGGAGGAAACCCATGAACTCACGATGGCGTGTCGGTCCGCTGCTGCTGGTGTGCTTGTTGATGCTGCTCACCGCGTGCGGGACCGAGAGTCCTACCGCAACCGCGATTCCCAGTGCGCCCGCCCCCACGGCGACGACCGCCGCCCCGGCGGCAGCCACCGACACGACCGCCCCCGCGGCGGCCACCGATACTACTGCCCCCGCCGCGGGGGCCACCGATACCACCGCGCCCGCCGTGGCGGTCGGCACCAATACCCCCGCGCCCACCGTCGTGCCGACCGAGACCCCCGGCCCCATTACGCTGGGCACCGGCGCCGCGCGCATCGAGTGGTGGCATATCAGCACCGCCAACGACGCCCGCTCCAACTGGCAGAACCTGGCTAATAACTACGTCAAAGACCACCCCAATGTCTCCATCGAGATCACTGTGCTGGAGAACCAGGCGTTCAAGGACAAGCTGGCAACATCCATGCAATCGGGCAACCCGCCCGACCTGTTCCAGAGCTGGGGCGGCGGCGTGCTCACGCAATACGCGCAGGCCGGCCTGGTGCAGGACCTGACCGCGGCCTTGCAGCAGAACGGGTGGGGCGACTCCTTCCAGCCCGCGCCGCTCGGCCTGTATAAAGTCGGCGACAAGAACTACGGCGTGCCGTGGGACGCCGGCATGGTCGGCTTCTGGTACAACAAAGCCCTGTTCAAGCAGGCCGGCATCACCGCGCCGCCCGACACCTGGAATGCCTTGCTCGACGACGTGAAGAAGCTGAAAGCCGCGGGCATCACGCCTATCGCGCTCGGTGGCAAAGATGAGTGGCCCGGCGCCTTCTACTGGGAATACCTGGCGACCCGCCTGGGCGGCCAGAGCGCCTTCGATAAGGCGATTGCGCGCACCGGCTCCTTCGCCGACCCGCCGTTCGTGCAGGCCGGCGTCCTGCTCAAGCAACTCGTGGACCTGCAACCATTCCAGACCGGCTTCCTGGGCGCCACCTACGGCGACCACCAGGTGCTGATGGCGAACGGCCAGGCCGCCATGGAGTTGATGGGCCAGTGGGCGCCGGGCGCCGACCGCGCCGTCGCCACCAACGTCGACAACTACAACGCCAACCTGGGCTTCTTCCCCTTCCCATCCGTGGAAGGCGGCGCGGGCGCGCCGACAGACGTGCTGGGCGGCGCTGACGGCTTCGCCATCGGCAAGAATGCCCCGCCGGAAACTATCGACTTCGTGCGCTATCTGACCAGCCTCGAAAACCAGAAGGCCATGGCTGCG
>JAICKM010000876.1 GCA_025927935.1 Chloroflexia bacterium
GCGTGCGGCGCGTCGAGAAGTCGCTGAGCAAGCTGCCCGGCGTGGAGAGCGCGGGCGTCAACCTGGCGACCGAGCAGGCGACGGTGCGCTTCAACCCGGCCATGGTCGGGCGCGACGAGTTCCGCCAGGCGGTCGAGAAGGCGGGCTACGGCCTGCGGCCCGAAGCGCCGGCGACGGCGTCCGGCATGGCGGCCCAGGCCGGGGAGAACCCAGTGGACGCCGACACGGCGCGACGGGCGCAAGAAGTCGCCACGCTGCGCTGGAAGTTCATCGCCAGCTTCGTGGCGGGCGTGCTGATCATGGCGGGCATGTTCCTGCCCCTGCCCTGGCCGATGGAGCAGCGCTACTGGGCCATGTTTGTGCTGGCGACGCCGGTGCAGTTCTGGGCGGGGTGGCAGTTCTACCGGGGCGCCTGGCTGGCCGCGCGCCACCTGGCGACCAACATGAATACGCTGATCGCCGTGGGCACGTCGGCGGCGTATCTGTATAGCGTGTTCGTCACCGTCTTCCCCGACGCCGTGCGCGTGGCGGGGCTGGTGCCGGAAGCCTACTATGATACCTCCGCACTGGTTATCGCGCTGATCCTGATGGGCCGCTACTTCGAGGCGCGGGCCAAGGGCCAGACCGGCGCGGCGATCAAGAAGCTGATGGGCCTGGCCCCGCGCACCGCCCGCGTGCTGCGCGGCGACGCCGAGATCGACCTGCCCATCGAGCAGGTGCAGGTGGGCGACGTGCTGCGCGTGCGCCCCGGCGAGAAGGTGCCGGTGGACGGCGTAGTTGTGGCCGGGCGCTCAGCGGTCGACGAGTCGATGCTGACCGGCGAGAGCCTGCCGGTGGAGAAGGAGCCGGGCGCGGGCGTGATCGGCGCGACGCTGAACAAGACCGGCTCGTTCACCTTCCGCGCCACCAAGGTCGGCAAGGACACCGCGCTGGCGCAGATCGTGCGCATGGTCGAGGAAGCGCAAGGGTCGAAGGCGCCCATCCAGCGGCTGGCCGACGAGATCTCGTCCTATTTCGTGCCCGCGGTGCTGGCGCTGGCCGCGCTGACCTTCGTGCTGTGGTACGCCTTTGGACCGGAGCCGAAATTCACCTACGCGCTGGTGGCGACCATCGCCGTGCTGATCATCGCCTGCCCCTGCGCGCTGGGCCTGGCGACGCCGACGGCGATCATGGTCGGCACGGGCAAGGGCGCCGAGTACGGAGTGCTGATTCGTGGCGGCGAGGCGCTGGAAGGCGCGCACAAGGTCACGGCCATCGTGCTGGACAAGACCGGCACGCTGACCCGCGGCAAGCCCGCCGTGACCGATGTGGTGCCCGCCGCCGGCTTCGCAGAGAGCGACCTGCTGCGGCTGGCCGCCGCCGCCGAGCGCGGCTCCGAGCACCCGCTGGGCGAGGCCATCGTGGCCCGCGCCAACGACCTGGGGCTGGCCGCCCCGCCCGCGAGCGAGTTCGCGGCCCAGGCCGGGCACGGCATCGCCGCGACGGTCGAAGGCCGGCGGCTCTTGCTGGGCAACGCCCGGCTGATGGACGGCGCGGGGGTCGTGCTGGACGGCCTGCGCGAGCAGGCGGCGGACCTGGCCCGCGCGGGCAAGACGCCGATGTTCGTGGCCGCCGACGGAGCGCCCGCCGGGCTGATCGCCGTGGCCGACACGCTGAAGCCGGAATCGGCGGAGGCGGTGCGCGAGTTGCAGGCGCTGGGCCTGGATGTCTGGATGATCACCGGCGACAACGCGGCGACGGCGCAGGCCATCGCCCGCGAGGTGGGCATCCGCAATGTGCTGGCCGATGTGCTGCCCGACCAGAAGGCGGCCAAGGTCAAGGAGTTGCAGGCGGGCGGCAAGGTCGTCGCCATGGTGGGCGACGGCATCAACGACGCCCCGGCGCTGGCCCAGGCCGACCTGGGCATCGCCATCGGCACGGGCGCCGACGTGGCGATGGAGGCGTCCGACATCACGCTGGTGGGCGGCGACGTGCGCGGCGTGGTCACGGCCATCGCCCTCTCGCGCCGGACTATCGGCACGATCCGCCAGAACCTGTTCTGGGCGTTCATCTACAATGTGGTGCTGATCCCCGTCGCGGCGGGCGTGCTGTTCCCGCTGTGGGGGCTGCTGCTCAACCCGATCATGGCGGCGGCGGCGATGGCGATGTCCAGCGTCAGCGTGGTGACCAACTCGCTGCGGCTGCGCGGCTTCCGCCCGCCCAAGGACGCGGCGGCGATCCTGCACCCCAGCCTGCGCAGTCGCGTGGCCGACGTGAGCTACCTGGTTGTCATCGGGTTGCTGGCGCTGGCTGTCGGCGCGGCGTCGCTCTTTATCTTCCGCCCCACCGGCATGGCCGGGATGGGCAACAATGAAAGTGTAACTGAGAACATGAATACGATGCCTATCGAGGCCACGGCTCCGGCTGCGAAAGTCGCCTTTGCCACCGCCCCGACTATCCAGCCGGGCGTCGCGGTCCCGCTGACCTTCCGGGTCACGGACCAGGCGACCGGCCGGCCGGTGAACCCGGCCATCGCGCACGAAAAGCCGATGCACCTGATCGTGGTCAACCGCGACCTGGGCTACTTCGCCCACATCCACCCGGAGAACACGGGCACGCCCGGCGAGTACCGCGTCGCGCACGCCTTCCCGGCGGCGGGCGACTACGTGCTCTACGACGAGTTCGAGCTAACGGGCCACGGCGACGAGGTTCACCGCTTCGACGTGCGCGTGGGCGACACGCCTGGCGCGGCGGCGCACCTGACGCCGGACCTGGCCCC
>JAICKM010000345.1 GCA_025927935.1 Chloroflexia bacterium
AGCACCGCAACGGGGATCTGGAGCAGGCAAACCGGGATCTAGCCACGCAGCGTGAGCGAGATCTGCGCCTGCAAGCGAACCTGGGCAATTTGGCGACGGAACTGTCCGCCGTCAGCAGCCGGCAAGGCGTCGCCGTCACCACGCAGGCCAGTTCGATCAGCCAGGTGGTCAGCGCGGTGGCCGAACTCGACACCACGGCGAGCCAGATCGCTGACCGCGCGTCGGAGGTCCGCCAGGCCGCCGACCAGGCGCTGAGCAGCGTCCAACAAGGCCAGAGCCTGTTGTTACGCAGCCGCGAAGCCGTGGAGCGCAACCGCGTCGAAGTCCAACTGGTGATCCAGCGTATGCGCGACCTCGATCAACTGACCGTGCAAGTCACCCGCTTTGTCGACCAGATCCGCCATCTGGCCGAGGACACGCATTTGCTGGCGCTCAATGCCACGATTGAAGCCGCCGGGGCGGGCAGCGTGGGCCGGCGCTTCCAGGTCGTGGCCGACGAGGTCCGCGCCCTCTCCACCCAGTCCAGCACGATTGTGAATCAGATCCAGCAGGTGGTGAACCAATTGCAGCAGGCCGGCCACGTGGCACTCACCGCCACGCAGAGCAGCGCCGAGGTAGCGGAGGTGGCGGCGCAATTAGCCGACGACGTGGGCATCACCCAGGAGCAGATTGTGACCGCCGTGCGGCAGACCAACGCCCTGGTCCACCTCATTTCGGCGGCCAGCACACAGCAAACCTCGGCCACCCAGGAAATGACCTACACGATGGAGGGGATTGCGGCCATCGCGCGGGCCACCAGCGAAGACACCCACGCCCTCGACCGCGCCGTCGGCGAGATGCTTCAGGCGGCCACCCTGCTGAGCGCGGCGACCGCGCCCCAGGCGCCGGGGGGCGATCCGGTCTCAGCGGGCTAACCGCCCACGCTCATACCGAGTCGCGGCGGCTCTCAAAGTAGGTCTCCAGCAGAAACAGGGCGAGGAACACGACCACCCCGATCACAAACGATTGCCAGATCGCGCCGAGCGGATTGGCGTCCAGCAGCACAAAGCCCAGAAACACGCCCAGCGCCACCGAAAACGCGCGGGCCGCCCGCCGGCCCACGGTATTGGGCGCATTACGGTCCCGTCTCATCGCTAACCCCCTTCATGGCTGAATCACGCGCACGTTCCGGTGCGGGTTGCGCCGTGCCCCTGCCGGGCGGCGGTATGACCCGTCCTGGCGTGCCGCGTAGCCCCTTCAGCAATTGGGGGGCCGCCGTGCCAGGCGCCATGCGCCGTTCACCGCCCCGCGCGGTGGCCCCGGCGCAGCACGCCGCCCTTGCTGCCGATGCTCAAGATGCTGCCCGCGCTGCCGATACTGAGGATGCTGCCCGCGCTGCCGATGCTCAGGATGCTGCCCGCGCTGCCGATGCTCAGGATACTGGCGACGCTGTACAGGCTCAGGATGCTGCCCGTGCTGCCCATGCTCAGGATGCTCGCGAAACTGTACAGGCTCAAGATACTGAGGAAGCTGCCGCGGCTCTTAATGCTACGTGTCTCGTCGGTCGCTTTGCCCATCTGCTGCTACTCCCTGGGGGTTCGTGCGGGCGATTCACGCAGGAACGTTCCGGAAATCCGCCCGCTTTCGTGATCCTTACGGCCTTGTAATGCACCTGCGCGCATTATACAGGGATCGTTAATCGGCAGGTGCTAGAATTGGCCTTGTACCCGGTAAATTATCGCCGGATCATCGTCATCATCATTCAGTTGAGGCCGCACCGCCCGGTGGGCGGCGCCGCAAGAGGAGGGTACCATGGCGCGCTACAGTCTGACCCTGACCTCAGACCAACGCTTTGTGCTCAATGTCTGGCGCGACACCCATCCGTCACCCGAGGTGCGCGAGCGCGCCAGCGCACTGCTACAGATCGCCGACGGGGTCCCGGCGACCACGGTCGCGCGGAGGGGCTTGGCGCACCCGCGCGATCCGCGCACTCTCTATGCGTGGGTGGCGGGCTTCCGCCGCGATGGCCTGCTGGGCCTGCTGAGTCGCCCGCTGCAGCGCCGGCAGATCGCGCTGGCCGCCACCGCGCAGAGCGGGCGGACGATCCATACGCATGTCCGCTAACGAGCGGCGAGACCTTGCCAGGTTGTAAGAGACAGGACGCGTGAATGTCCGCCCGGTGCCGCCCTCGACCAGAGCGCAGCGCCGGGCCGCACCGGGCCACCGCGCCGCGGTCAGCGCCAGGTCCAGGGACCGATCGTCTCCTCCCCGCGCGGCGCGGGCGACACGGCGGGCAAGTTCGCGGATGCCGGTGGGGGCGCGGCGGCCACGGCTAGGGTATCGGGCACGCTGCTGAGAAACTGGGCAATCGGCGGATAGATCTCGGCCACCATCACTTCATCGGCGGCGCGACTGAGACGCAGACAGCCTCGCGTTTCCAGCCCTTCCAGGATCGCCGCCACCGTGGGATATTCCACGACGAGCCCGCGCTGCTCAAGCGCCTCGGCCAGGTCCATCTCGGACAGGGCCGGCCGCCCCTGCCGAAAGGCGGCCACGAGCACATAGGCGACTTCTTGTCGCAGATTCAAGGCAGACCACATTACCTAACCTCCGCACCAACAGCGGTTGTCACGGTGTGTCGCGCCCTCACACCAGGATTATTCTATTCAAGCAGATTCCAAGTTCTGCGTAGAGAGATTCGGATGGGAATCCCGTAGTGGGAAACAACAGCGTCCCGTATGCTAATCGAATCATGATCCCGCTCCGCGGCCCCTGAGCACCTCGCATGGCGCCGATCAGGCGGGGAGGGGCTTCGCCCAAGTCGTTTCAGGAAGGCCCTGATCGCCGGCAGCCAGGCAAGGGGTTGGCGGCAGTGAGACTCAGCCGCGGCTGCTGAGCGAATCATACATTGGGTATTACAGCGTCCGGCGCATGGCGCACCGGGTCCAGTCCTCGTCGTCGAGTACTACCCCTTCACTTTAACACAATCTGGGGCGGCACGCAACACCTGGAGGTCCCTGGTTTACAAAGAAGATGGGGCGGCTCAGGCGTCCGGCCCCAGCGTGGCAAGCAACTGCGGGAGTAGCTTGCCGTGCCCTGCGATGAGTTCGGGCACGCCATCCGGCAGGCGCGCCCAGAAAAAGTCGAACGGAATCGGCGCGGGACTGCCGTCGGAGGGGTCCGTTTCCCAATGCCGCCAGGTCGCGGGCGGATCGCCGGTACAGCGCAGGTGATAAAAGTAGCGGTGGTGGAGTTCATCGAGGCCACGATCCTGCCGGTCGAGCACCTGCTCACCGAGGAAGCGCACCAGCACCAGGTCCGCGCGCCCCGTCTCTTCCGTAGCCTCGCGCAGCACCGCCGTCTCCAGATCCTCTCCGGCGTGGACGGTGCCCGCCGGGACCTGGATGCCGGCCTCCGGTGACTCCGGGTGGCGGAAGACGAGCAGGCGCGGGCCATGCGTGATATAGGCAAATACTTTCTGCTTCAGCACCGGCATCGCAAGACTCCTATCCGCATAGTATAGGCTTGTCACTCTGGGCGCAGCGAAGAGTCTCGTTGCCCCCCGCCGGAGATTCGTCGCTGCGCTCAGAATCACAACGAACGGGGCTGCGCGGCTCAGGCGGACACGGCGGCCCGGTAGGGCGGCACGGCATGGGGCTGACCGAAGGTCGCCGTCGCCTCCAGCAGCGCCTGCCCGCCACCCAGCGTTTCCTGCACCCGCAAGAAGCCGGCAGCGATGACCGGATCAAACTGCGACCCGCTCTGCCGGCGAATCTCGGCAACGGCTTGCTCCACGGGCCAGGCGAGCTTATAGGGCCGGGCGTGGGTCAGCGCGTCGAACACGTCGGCCACGCTGACGATGCGCCCCGCCAGTGGAATGGCCTCACCCGCCAGCCGCGCCGGGTAGCCGCGGCCGTCCCAGCGCTCGTGGTGCGTCAACGCGATCTGTTGCGCGGTGCGGATCAGCTCTGAGCGCCCCCCCGACAGGATCTCAGCGCCGATGGTCGTGTGCAGCTTCATCTGGGCATATTCTTCAGGGGTCAATTTGCCCGGCTTGAGCAAAATATGATCGGGCACGCCGATCTTGCCCACGTCGTGCAGGGGCGCGGCCCGCCGGATCAGTTCCACCTGGGCGCGGCTCAGGCCCAGTTCCCGCGCCAGCAGCGCCGCCAGGTGCCCCACGCGCTGCGTGTGCTGGCCGGTGTCGTCGTCCCGGTACTCGGCGGCCAGCGCCAGCCGCTCCAGGATCTCGACCTGCGCTTCTTCCAGCGCCCGCGTGCGCTCGGAGACCAGTTGTTCCAGCACCTGGTTCTGGATCTCCAGTTGCTGATGGAGGAAGCGCGCCTCCAGCATTTTCCGCACGCGCAATTCGACTTCCCGCGGATTGTACGGCTTGGACAGGAACTCCGTGGCGCCCAGGGCGAGCGCGCGCAGTTTGGCATCGGGCGTGATGTCGGCGCTGATCACCAGGATCGGCAGGTAGTCGTTGGCCGGGACCAGCGGGCGCAATTGCTCCAGGATGGCAAACCCGTCGAGGCCCGGCATCCGCAGGTCGAGCACGATGGCATCCGGGCGCACCGCCAGATAGAGCGGCAGGGCCTGCGTCGAGTCGGTGGTCGTGACCAGCGTCAGCCCCGCGATCTCCTGCAACGTGCATTCCAACAGGCGAATATTGGCCGCCTGATCGTCGACGATCAGCAGCCGCGCGGGACGCTGGATGGACTCCGGCATGTTCGCTCCAGTATGTTTCCGACGGCGACCGCGCCGTCCTGAGCGGCGATGTATGATGAGGTAGGGGCTTGCGTGCAAGCCCGGCTGGGCCGCATCAGCGGCTCCAGGCCCCCGGCGCAGGGACCGAATACGGACACCGAATCCAGGATACTGAATCGCGCACCCCGGCGCAATGGTCTCCTGGCCCGCCCCGGCGGGGACCATCGGGCACACCGGCCCGCACCGGTCCCCGGCGACCATGCTCCCGCTAGCTGCGGCAGAGCGCCACCGCAACCTTGTCACTCTTCGCTGCGCTCAGAGTCTCGTCATTGGTCCACCAGACGAGATTCTTCGCCCTGCTCAGAATGACGATGGATGCCTGGGTTTGTCACTCTGAGCGCAGCGAAGAGTCTCGTCGTTGCGCCCCTCACGATACGAGATTCTTCGTTGCGCTCAGAATGACAATACGCCTGAGCCGGGCGGCTCAGGGCTGCGCGGGCAGGGCGCCCACGGCGAAGCTGGTGGTCAGGCTGCGCTCGAACGGCAGCCCGCGCCGGTCGGTGCCGCGCACGGTCAGACTGAGGTTGTAGACGCCGGGCGCCGCGGGTAGCGCCACACGCACGTTGCTGCCCTGGCGCGTGGCGGCGCCGGGCACGACTTTGTCCCCGCTCAGGTGCGCTTCGGTCTGCACATTGCCCAGGCTGCCGGCGCCGTCGTGCGCGGCCACCTGGAACTGGGGAGCGGCGCCCGGCGCGAAGGTGGGCGAGCCGGTCGGGCGGCTGAGATCCACCCGCAAGTCACTCTGGATCTGCGCTACCAGCAGATAGGCGGTGCCCGGCGTGGCCCGGCCCAGGGCCACCGGGGTCGCGGCGCCGATCTCAGCCTGCCACTCCCCGGCCAGGGGCGCCGGGATCTGGAAGATATGCTGCGTGGCGTTGCCTAGGGGCGCGCCGGCGTCACCGTTGCTCACGACCGTGGGGCGATAGCCGCGACCGTCGGGCGCGCGCAGGGTGATGTTCAGCGGCCCCGGCGCCAGCACGGCCAGGTTCAGCGCCTGCGCGCCGCTCTCCACCGGGAAGCGTTCCACCGCGCGCCCCGCCAGCGGCCCGCCCCGGATAATATCGGCGGCGTTCAGCGCGGCGTAGGGATCGGGCGCCGCCACGGCAGGCAGAGGCGCTAACTGGGCCGGCGCCGTATCGCGCCAGAGACCGGCGGCATAGGGCAGTACCCGGCTCCAGGTGTTGTGCCCCACCACCATATCGTCATGGTCGAGGCGGCTGTCGGTGAAGACGTGTGTGCCGCGCGGGAGATGCGCGCTGGTCAGGGTCACGGCCCCGTCGTTGTCGCCGTAGGGTTGCAAGTAGGCCCCGCCCCACCACAGTTTGCCGAACAGCGAGCCGTGGTTGGTGCCCGCGCTGGTGGCGTAACGGACATAGCTGTTCTCGGCGCGGTTGTCGCTCACGCTGCGGAAGTAGCTCATCTGGCCGGTTTGCAGCGAGTAGACCGCGTCGTCGCGCTGGCCCAGGATCGCCGCCAGCCACCCGCCCCACCAGCTATAGGACAGGTCGGCCAGTTGCGACCCCCAGTTGGGCGAGGCCAGTTGGAACAGCGTCTGCACGCGCGGCCCCGCCCCGTAATGCACGATGGCCGCGTTGGTGTCAAGGCCGCCCTTGCTGTGGGCCACGACGTTGACGCTATCCACGCCGTAGTGCGCGGCGATGGTCGTCAACTGCCCGGCCAGCATCCGCCCGTTGGTCCAGACGCTGCCTCCCGTGCCGCTCGCGTCGGTCAGATCGACGAAGGCGGTGCGGAAACCCGCGCCGTAGGCGTCGTTATACATGTCGTTGCCGTTCGTCCACCAGGTGGTCGCCTGGCCGTGCAGGCCCTGGACAAAGACCAGCACTGGCTTGCCGGCGCCCCCGCCCGGCGGGATGGCGCCGTAATAAATCGTGCCCGCCACGCCGGTCGCCGCCTGCCCCGCGCCCGCCGGCTGTGGCGCGGGCGGCGCGGCCAGCCCGGCCGGTGGATGGGCGACGGCGCTCAGCGCCAGCGCCATACCTAACGCGCCCCCGGCGACCCAACGCACCAGTCCGCGCGACTTCCCTGTCATGGTGGACCTCCTTGTGCCGCTGCGCCCGTTCCAGCAACTTCGTCAGCTGCTGGTTGTCCAGTAACCGCATAAGAACAACGTTAAGCCGGCGTGTCGATGTGTGATGACTCGCCGGCCGGACTCGCGGAGGGCGCCGCCGGATCGCCGGAATCGCCGTGCCGGCGCAGAAAGTCCAATATGAGCGCCTGGACGAGGGCAACGGTCGCGGGCGAGGAGATGAAATCGGTGTGCTCGGCGCCGGGCACCACGGCAAACTCGGCGTGGGGTAGCCGGCGATACAGCGCGACCCCTTCTTCGAGGGGAACCAGGCCATCACGGTCGCCCAGCAAGACCAGCGTGGACGCCACGACTCGGGCGAAATCGTCCGCGGTGTAGTTCAACGACGCATTCCACATCGGTTTGATTTGTTGCAACAACGTCCGCCAACCGTCAGGGCCATGAAGCTGCTGGAGTAGGGCTGCGAAGCCGGGGTTGTCACGCTCGAACCGCGCGGTATCCACGTCGGGCGACTGTGCATCGCCGAGCATGGAGCGCACCCACATGCGCGACGCCTCGGTAAG
>JAICKM010000934.1 GCA_025927935.1 Chloroflexia bacterium
CTGCTTCCGCTGGGAACTGCCCGTGACGCGCGGCCAACTCGCCAAGATCGACGCCAACGCGGCGGGCTACAACGAGACGCCGAGCGGGCAGACCTTCCGCGACGTGCCGGCGAGCCAGCCGTTCTATGTGTTCATCGAGCGGCTGTCGCTGCACGGGGTGATCAACGGCTACACCTGCGGTGCGGCCGGCGAGCCGTGCCCCGGCCTCTACTATCGCCCGAACGCGAACATCACGCGCGGCCAGGTGAGCAAGGTCGCCTCGCAGACGTTCTTCCCGAACGCCTGCGCTCCGGCCCAGGCGCCCGTGGGCAAGAACCCGTAATCTGATCTCAGGGGCGGCGCCTCGTGTGTCGCCCCTGGGCACCGATCCGCGCGTCCGGCACTGAGCCGGGCGCGCAACACGCAACGACCGGGCGACGGCGATCCTTGATCCGCCGTCGCCCGCCGGCGGCGCCGCCGGCGGACCAACCGGCGGCGCCAACAACGGCAACGGCCGGACCCTGCGGTCCGGCCGTTTGCTTGTCGCCGTATATCGCGCGAAATTAGCCCTGGCTGCCGACGCGCGGCCAATGCTGCGGATCGATATCGAAGGAACTCTCCGGTCCGTATTCGATCCCGGCCATCTTCACGCGCGGGATGCGGTTTTTGAGCTTGTCGATGTTCACGAGCAGGAAAGTCCCCATCTGGTGGATCAGCAAGCGCACGGAGCCGAAGATCGTCTCCAACTGGGTATGGTACTTCTGCGAGGTGAACTGCTTGAGCACGTCCAGGTACATATTGACCGAGCGCTCGATTTCCCGCGTGCGCCAGTTGATCAAGCGGGGCGTGAGCGGGTTCTCGGCGTCGATGTCGAGATAGTAGCGCTGCATGAAGATGATGATATGATGCTGGCGGAACAGCGCCACATCCTGCGTCTGCACGTAATCCGTGATCACTTCCAGCACATTCGAGTAGCGTGCCCGGAGGATTTTCTGCTTGTTCATTTCGTCATAGAGCGTGCCCTTCAACTCCTGCGGCGCGCGGCGCATCAACTCATCGAGTATCGCGGTGGCATGATCGCGAAGTTCATCGGCCAGTGCGGCCATATCTGATCCCCTTCCTTCTGAGGTCCGCCGCCCGGTCGCCGGGGCGCCGGGGCGCGAATCCGCGTGGTCTAAGCATAGCAGAAAGCCCCCGCGCCCGCAACTGGTATGCCCGGCCTGGGTGGGCGGCAGGCCCGGGCGCACACACCCGGCTGGCGGCACCCTTTCTGCTGTGCCGTCGCTATTCGACGGCGTGAGTGCCGGTCCGCCCGCAAGCGCCGCACTGCGCCCACCCTGCTATTGGAGGCTCCCGCATGACACAAACCGCAACCCCAACGACATCCATCCTGCCCAGTCCGCCGAAGCGCTTGCTGCTGGGTCCCGGCCCCAGCGAGGTCGATCCCACGGTGTTACAGGCGCTAGCCTTGCCGCCGCTGGGCCATCTCGACCCGGCGCTGCTCCAGCTTATGGCCGATCTGCAAAACCAGTTGCGCGCGGTATTTCAGACGCGCAACGAGGTCACGCTGGCCGTGTCGGGCACCGGTAGCGCGGGCATGGAAGCGGCCCTGCTCAACACCGTCGCGCCCGGCGACACGGTCCTGGTCGGCGTGATGGGCTACTTTGGCGAGCGCCTCTGCGCGGTCACCGAGCGACTGGGCGGCAAAATCCATCGGGTGGAAGGCGAATGGGGTCGCCCGCTGGACCCGCAGCGCCTGGCCGCCGAGATCCGCAAGACTCGTCCGCAAGTCGTCGCGCTCGTCCACGCCGAAACTTCGACCGGCGTGCTCCAGCCCCTCGACGGCATCGGCGAGGCCGCGCACGAGGTTGATGCGCTGCTGGTCCTCGACACGGTGACTTCGCTCGGCGGCCACCCGGTAAAAGTAGACGAGTGGGGGGTTGATGCCTGCTATAGCGGGTCGCAGAAGTGCCTGGGCGCGCCCTCCGGCCTGGCGCCCTTCACCATCAACGACCGGGCGCTGGCCCGGCTGCGTGGGCGCGCCACCCCGCCCGCGGGCTACTACCTGGATGCCAACCTGCTGGCCGGCTACTGGGATGCGCACCAGTACCACCACACCATTTCGGCGCCGCTGATCTACGCGCTCTACACTGCCCTGCGCCTGCTGGAGATCGAGGGGTTGGAGCGGCGCTGGGCGCGGCACCAGTTGCAGCACCGTGCCTTCCGGGCCGGGTGCGAGGCGCTGGGGCTGAGCTTCCTGCCCGATGAATCGTACAGCCTCTGGCCGCTGAATGCCGTGCGCGTGCCGGAGGGGCTAGACGACATGCAGGCGCGCGCCGCCCTGCGCGATCACCACAACATCGAGATCGGCGGCGGGATCGGCCCGCTGAAGGGGAAGATCTGGCGCATCGGGCTGATGGGCTATGGCGCCCGCCAGGAGTTTGTGCTGGAACTACTCGGCGCGCTGGAACTCATGCTCAAGACGCATGGGCACGCGGC
>JAICKM010000588.1 GCA_025927935.1 Chloroflexia bacterium
CTGCACCTTTTCGTCCAGGCGGGTGGTGAGCCGATCGCCCTTGCCGGGGTCGGGCCGGTTCGGAAACTCGCGCTGCGTCGCCAGGATCGCTTCGGTGAAGCTCTGGCGCAAGGTCTGCGCGGCGCGGTCGATGCGCTCCCAAGCCACCTGGATGTCGGTGCCCATCTGGCGGAAGCGGTCGTACTGATCGGGCCGGATGCCCCGCGAGTCGATGTAGCGCACCAGCGCGTTGCGCATACGCGTGCGGGCGTCCTGCATCCCCTGCCCGGCCTGCTCCAGCGACGACGCGAAGCGCCGCGTCCGCACAAAGGTGCTCATCGACGTTTTCAGGTCCGGCACGCCCGACATCTGCAACAACCACTGCAAATCATAGTTGCGCGTGGGGCGCGGGCTATAGGGCACCTGCGTGGCGATGGTCTCATAGGTGCGATAGATCAACTCGCCCCGCTCTTTCAGATCGGGGAAGAGGATCGGCGCGCTGAACACCAGGGGATCGCCGCGCAGGCGGCGCAACTGTTGCTGCGCGAACAGGGCGGCGTACCCGCTGACCAGGTAAAACGGAGCACGGTCCCCTCCGCCGTGCGAGGACCAGTAATTGGGCAGCACGGGGTCCACCATCTCGTGGATGATCCGCTCCAGCCCGGCGCGGTTGTTGCCGAAATACTCGGCGATGGTCTCCGGCTGCAAGTCGATCTCATCGGCGCGGTTTAGCGCGATAAAGACCTTGCTGCCGAACTTCTCGCGGTATTCCTGCGACCACCCCTTGCGGCGGGCCAGTTCGGCCAGCGCCGCCAGCGTGTTCTTCTCCACCGGGCGGCGGGCCTGGAGCACTACGACCACCGCGTCGGCTTCGTTCAGCGCGCGCATGGTCGTCTGCTCGTGATAGCTCACGTCGGCTTCGAGGCCGGGCAGATCGATCAATTCGATGCCGGAGTTCGCCAGCAGCGGGTCCGGTGTGGTGCTGTCGTCAACATAATAGATGACCTCGCGCGTCAGCCGCAGCAGATCGCGGTCGATGCCCGTGGCCTCTTTCTCGTTGATCTGGTGGCGGGCCTGCTCAAAGGTCATCCAGCGCTGGCGCGGCAGGTTCCCGCGCACCCGCAGGAAGGCGTCGATCAGGCCGTCCAGCGTGGCGGCGTTGGCGGCGGTCTCCGGGTCGTTGTTCAGCTTGCCGCTCATGCGGCGCAGCGCGTTGAGCGCGTTGTTGTCGATGGTGGCCGGCATGGGCAGGTTGATGCCGGGCACGCTGTTCAGCCGGCGGTAATACTCGGCCAGGACTTCCGACAGGAAGCTCGTCTCGTCAAAGTAGTCCACCCGCACCTGGGCCAATTCGGACGAGGTGCCTTGTGCGCGCAACTCATCGGAAGTCGGGCGGTCGCGGATGGAGCGCACGCGGGTCACGGCGGCCGTCACCGGCTCACGGAACGCCTCCGGCAGGTACGAGGCGCCGAGCAGCGCGTTCGCCAGAGTGCTCTTGCCCAGGCCGTTGCGACCCAGAAAGCTGATGCTATAACGCTTGGCCGGGTTCAGTTGATCCCCGGCGCGGCTCAGAAAATCGCCGACATAGGGGCGCTCCGCCGCCCACTCCGGCAGTTGCAGAGCGTCGATCTGGCCCGCCGCCGCGTTGAGCGCGGGCAATTGCTGATAGCGCAGCAGCACCCACTGCTCCAGCCCATCGGCGGGCACGGCGCCCACCGTATCGAGCAACGTGCGCCCCGCCGCGCGGATCTCGGCTTCCGGCCCGCCGGGTGCCGGCGCCGCCGCTACCGGCAACGGCGTGTCGATGCGGCGCGTGCCGGCCCCTGTCGGGATCGGTGCCTGGGCCAGGGCCGGGTTCGGCGTCCGGCACTGGCTGCAAAAACGCGCCTGGGGCCGGTTGGTGTGGCCGCACTGCGGGCAGACCCAGGGTGCCGCCGGCTGTGTCGTCATGAGTGCCTCCTGGTGGGGTGAAGATAGCCCGGCCCGCTTCCATAGCGAGCCAGGCGCGCGCATGGGGCGCCGATATGTTGTACGCATTTGGGATCGGCCGGGTTACAGGGCCGAAGTCTCAGGGTATTGTAGGCGGCAGGCCGGGCCGGTGTCAAGCGCCGGGCAGCGAGCGCCCTGGGGCATGGCGGACACGTGGGTCTGCTCTACAGCGGCGGGGACGCGAAGGCTAACGCCGGATCAGGACGCCTCCATGTTGCCGGTGGCTTTAAGCGCGGCCAGCGTCGATTCGGCCCAGGCGCGCACGTTGGCACAGTAGGCATCCGCCCCGCCCGCAACCACCTGGGCAGCGGTCATGGGCCAGGCCACGGGGTGGGCATAGGCGCCTTGCGCGCCGGGGCGGGCCGTGATGGGTGAACTCCGCTTACCCGAATCGACCTGCCGGCGAATGCGCCGCCGAACCTCCCCGGTGGACAGCCGCTGCTCCAGGAATTGGCTCAGGAGTTGCGTCGCGCCGTGCAGGCCGCTCGGTGAATATAAACTAGGGTGTTGGATGTGGTAGCACAACACCGTCAGGTGGTGGACTTCCCACCGTCGCGAGTCCTCGAACTCCCAGGCGAGTAACTGGTGGAAGTCGTCCGAGCAGGTGCGCCCATCCGGCCAGGGCACGCCACATTCGGGACACCGGGCAACCGCCGTCATCGGCGTATTCTCCACAATACAAGCGCCCGCGCGCCTACTCGACGGCCAGGGCGCGGCGGATCTCGCCACCCCGCCGCCAGGCGGCATGGACCCCGCGCGAGATGACGCCCGGCAGGTCGCCGTGCGCGAACTCCGCCAGAGCGGCTTCGGTGGTGCCGCCTTTCGAGGTGACGGCCTGGCGTAACGTGCCCGGCGCGGCAGTGCCCTCGCGCAGCATCTTGGCCGCGCCCCAGATGGTCTGCAACACCAGTTCGCGCGCATCGTCCTCGCTCAAGCCGATAGCCCGCGCGGACTCGATCAGTTGCTCGGCCAGGTAGAACAGGTAGGCCGGGCCGCTGCCGCTGACGGCCGTCACCTGGTCCAACGCCTCTTCGTCGGTCATGGCGATCTCACGACCCAGGGCGCCCAGCAGGCGCCGCACCTGGGCGCCCTGCTCCGGCGTCACCGCCGCGCTCGCCACCCAGGCCGACATCGCCTCGCCCACCTGGGCCGGCGTATTCGGCATCACCCGCACCACCGGATGCGTTTCGTCGCGCAGCCAGCGCTGCACCTGGGTGATCCCGACGCCCGCCGCGACGCTGATAACCAGCTTACCGTCGATGGCGCCCTGTAACGAGGCCAGCGCCGCGCGCATATCGACCGGCTTCACCGCCAGGAGAATCGTATTGCCCCAATGCGCGGCGTGGGCGTTATCGTAGCTGATCTGCACGCCCCAGCGCGCCTGTAGCCGCTCCAGTTTACCCACCGAGCGGTTGGTCACCAGGATCGTCGCCGGGGCCAGCAGGCCGGTCCCCAGCACCCCCGCGATAATACTCTCGGCCATGTTGCCGCCGCCGATGATGGCGAGTTTGTCGTCCATTGTCGTACCCTCCAGACCATAAAAAAGCCCCGTCCTTAGCTCAGGACGAGGTTGGGGAACCCCGCGGTACCACCTGCATTAGTCTGTGGCGACTCGCTCAGCCGGCACGGCGCCTTGGCGCGATGCTGCTCCTCATGGTAACGGAAGGAGTCCGGCACTGCTTAGTCACCGGGCGATCCCGGCGTTTTCGCAGGCAACTCACGGGTGGGTTCCGCACGCCCCGCGATGCTAGCTTGCACCATCCTAGCTCGCTGATTTCGCTCTCGGCGTGTGTACTATCCCCGATCGGTGTTTTTATTGGATATGTAATTTGTAACGTTAAGCATAACATAGACTCGGAGCGGTTGTCAAGCTTGGATTCCGGCATTCCGGCATTCCACCAAGCAATCAGCGGTTGCCGTTAGGCTGCGCGCCGCGGCCCATGCGGTTGGTCGGCCAGGCGACCAGTTTGGCCGGTAGGGGATGGGGCAGCAAAGCACGCGCTGCGGCGCGTGGTGAGCGAGTAGTCGCGAACGAACTTGCCGGCAACGACCCGCCCAGAAGCCCCACGGGCACGGGCATAGCCGCCCGTGCCGCCAGAGCCTGCTGGATAGCGCCTAACAGATCGTCGATATCGAACGGCTTCGACACGATGCTGACTCCCGGCCGGTCCCACCACCCGTTAGAGGTGCGCAGGTGCGCATGGGCCGTTGAGCAGACAATCAGCGGTGTAGTTGCCCAATCGGGATCTTGCCGCAGTGTAGCTAAGAGATCAGCGCCAACGTCATCCCCATCCACGAGATAGTCGCAAATGATCAGGTCCGGGTGGACGCGCCGTAATTCCGCCGAGTCAGGCAAGCCATATGTGTAAAGATGGACTTCATAGTCCGCCTCGGTCATGATCTCGTCTAATAAAGCGAGGATGGTCTGATCGTCGTCAATAACCATAATGGAGGCGACCATAGTACAGTCCTTTCCAGCCCAGAGGGACTAGGAGTGCAATATCAGTGGCTGATATCCCAGAGAAGTGCAAAAAATAGAAGGCGGCTGTACAGTCATGCCGCGAGCTATACAGCCACCTTCCTTATGTCTCACAGTATAACATGTTGTATATCGATATGCTATGTAAGTTTGCCAAATAATA
>JAICKM010000001.1 GCA_025927935.1 Chloroflexia bacterium
CGCCGGCCAGGGCGCGGTGAAGGAATCTTTGGTTTCCCGCGTCATAATCACGGTGGCCCCGCGTGCCTGCAACAGGTCCCGGCAGCGCAGCGCCACGTCAAGATTCAGTTCGTCTTCCGACAAGATCAGCTTGCCGGTGTCCTTATCAACCAGCACGGCGCCCAGGTCGTTACGCGGGCCATGCCCAGGGTCCAGGCCAATGCGCCGGCCTTGCAGCGGGCGGGCAGCAGCAGCCCCCGCTTGTGGCGACGGGGATGCCGCCGGGCTGAGCGCCGCTACAGGCGAATCTGTAGCGGACGGTCCCGCCGTGGCCGTTGTGCCGGGTGGCTCGGCAGGCACCGTAGTAGCCGTCACCGGGGCCGCCGGGGTATCCGCCGGCGCGGGCGTCAGCGTCGCGGACGGCAGGGGGACCGTGGTGGTATCCGGCGGCGGCGTCGCGGTGGCTGCGCCCGTAGTCGCAGCCACCGCGGGCGTGACTGCGCCGCCTGGTGTAGCCGTCTCCGGCGGGGACGCCGCACCAGCCGGGGCGCGCACCGCCGACAAGGCGCCCCATAGCAGGATGCCAATCAGGGCCAGCAGCAGCACACCGGGGATCACTAGACTCAGGACCTGGCCGCGGGTAAACGGCGCATTAATCGGCGGTGGTTGATCGGTCGCCTCCCGCCCAGGGGATGTGTTTTTCGGCATAGCCTCATGCAATCGTCGTTAGGATGCGGGATAATCATGCCGGCACGCCGGCCCTTTGCAGTATAGACAAGGAAGCGGCGCGGCGTCAAGCGGCGCGCCCGGCAGCTATTCACAATTGCACCGCGAAGGCGCGAAGCACGCGAAGATTCTTTATAGCAGCTCGATTCTTCGCGCTCTTCGCCCCTTCGCAGTGCATAAACGTTGCTCACGAGTTGCCGGAGGCTTGAGCCGCAGGACGCCGTCGCCGCATTTTGTGATATAATAAACGGGCGCCTATCGGCTCGCCTAGCGCCGTCGACCGTACCTGTAAGAGGAAGGGAATTTTAGTAGGAGCATGAACTATTCGCTCGCGCAGTTGCTGGAAGAGCAACTGCCGTTCCTGGCAGCCCAATGGCCGGAAACGGATTCGACCGACCGGCCCGGCGATCCCCTTGCTTCTCCCTTCGGCCTCCTCCACTACCAGCAGTTGCTGGATGCGGTGCATAAGGACGATTACGGGGCCTGGCTCGATCAGTTGCGCGGCGAGGGCGCCGCCTGGGCTGCGGGCGGCTTCGAGGTCGGCACCCTGATCGCCAGAGCGCTGGGCTTCATGAATGCCGTGCGCCGCGCGGTGCTGGCCGATCGGCTGGCCCCCGATGATGCACGAGGGCTGAGCCAGGAACTTGATGCGCTACAGACGGAGGTGCTGGCGGCGCTGGTCAGCGGCTACTTCCAGGGCCAGGAAAAGCGGGCCGACGAGCAGCGCCTGGCCTTGGAAGAACTGGCCGCACTGTTCAAGATCAACTCCGCCGCCAACTCGACGCTCGATTTCGACCAGGTGCTGGACCTGGTGGTGGAGCATGTCACGGCGGCCATGCGCAGCGATATCTGCTCGCTCTTTATTTATGAGCCGGAGATCGACCGGCTGGTGCTGCGGGCCACGCGCGGGCTGGCGGCCGATGCGGTGGGCCGCGTGCGGCTGCGCCTGGGCGAAGGCGTCACCGGCTGGGCGGCGCGCGCCGGCAAGCCGCTCGCGCTCTCCAACGGCTGGACCGACGATCGGTTCCTGCATGTGCCGGCCCTCGGCGAGGAAGAGACCCACGCCATCCTGGCGGTCCCCATCGTGCTCTTCACCAAGATCAAGCTGGTCGGCGTCATCACGCTGCAAAGCTATGATCAGCGCCACTTCACCGAGCGTGATATCTCCTTCCTGGAGACCGTGGCCGGCGAAGTCGCCATCGCCATCGAGAACGCCCGCTTGCACCGCGATACGGACGAGCGGCTGCGCCAGAAGGTGGCCGAGCTGACCATCTTGCAAGGGGTTTCGGCCAGTATCGCGGCGACGCTGAATCTGCAAGAGGTCGCGCACTTGATCGCCACCGAGGCCGTGCATCTGCTGACCGCCGATGCGGCCGTCCTCTATGAGTTGCGCGAAGGCCGGTTGGTGCCGCGAACATCCTTCGGCTTTGGGCATGACGGTATGGTGCCTGTCGCCGGCAGCGCCGCGGATAGTGAGGCGCCGCCCCTGCCCCTGCCGCCGCCGCTCGACCCGCAGACCAGCCTTGTGGGCCGGGCCATCATGGCCGGGAAACCTATCGGCTTGCAGCGGCAGCAGGACGGCGGCGCTGAGACGGGCCACCTGCTGCATACGATCGGCGAGGCTGACGGCCTGGCGCTACCGGGCGTGGGCATGGACGCCGTGACTCCGCTGTGGGTCGATTCCGGCCCCGACGACCTGCCGTTCGCCAGCCGGCTGTGCGTCCCGTTGCTGGCGCCGCGCAGCATCGTCGGCGGCATTTGCGTCTACAGCCTGAGCCAGCGGTATTTTAGCGAAGAGCAGATCAGCCTGCTGCTGGCGTTTGCGCGCGAAGGGGCCATCGCCATCGAGAACGCGCATCTGTATGAGGAGGCCCGTCACGGAATGGAAATGCAGACGCTCCTGCTGCGCGAGATGCACCACCGCGTGCGGAATAACTTGCAGCGCACGGCGTCGCTCCTGCGTATGCAAGCCAACCGACTCCCGGAAGACAACGTCGCGCGCCATGCCTTGCAGGAAAGCGTCATCCGCATCCAGTCCATCGCCCGCGTGCATGACCTCCTGACGCGCCAGCAGGTCGGGCTGACGGATGTCGGCGCGGTGGCTAATCTGGCCTGCGAAGTCGTGAACAATACGTTGGGCCGGCCCGATCTCCGCGTGCGCTGGCATGTCGAAGCCGCCCCGCTGACCCTCTCCTCGCGCGAAGCCTTCCCGCTTACCTTGTTGCTGACGGAGTTGCTCTCCAACTCGGTGCTGCACGGCTTCCATAGCCGGGAGGACGGCCAGGTCACGATCAAAGCCTTCAGCAACGCGAACAACGTGGTCATTAAAATCACCGACAACGGCCAGGGGCTGGCCCAGGACTTCGACCTGGGGCGTAGCTCCAACCTGGGCCTGGAAGTGGTCCGCCGGCTGGGCGAGCAGGAACTGGGCGGACGCCTCACCATCGGCCCGAACCCCGACGGCACGGGCACGCGCACGATCCTCACCTTCCCGTATCAGCGCCCCGCCAGCCCGGCCCCGACGGAAGCCGATCGGGGCCGCGAACCGGCTCCGGTCAGGATGCCGGCATGACGCGGCCCGCCGCCATTGCCGCCCGCGACTTGCGTAAGAATTTCGACGGGCGGCCCGCCGTGGACGGCGTGGATCTCGACGTGGCGCCCGGCGAGGTCTTCGGCTTCCTGGGTCCCAACGGCGCGGGCAAAACGACCACCATTCGTATGCTCACCGCGCTGATCGCGCCTTCGGCGGGCGACGCCTGGATCGACGGCCTGGCCCTCGGCCACCAGGACAGCGCCATTCGGCAGCGCGTCGGCGTGCTGACCGAGACGCCCGGCCTCTACGAGCGCATGACGGCCCGCGAAAACCTCACCTTTTTCGCCCGGCTCTACCGTGTGCCCGGCGCCGAGATCGGCCGGCGCATCGAATACTACCTGCGCCGCCTGGATCTCTGGGACCGCCGGGACGACCGGGTGGGCGGGTTTTCCAAAGGCATGAAGCAAAAGGTAGCCCTTGCCCGCGCCTTGCTGCACCAACCGCCCGTGGTCTTCCTCGACGAGCCAACGGCGGGCCTCGACCCGGAAAGCGCGGTCGTCGTCCATGAGTTCATCGACCAGATCCGCGGCGAGGGGCGCACGATCTTTCTCTGCACCCATAACCTGGACGAAGCCGAGCGGCTGTGCGACCGGGTGGCGATCTTTCGCCGCCACATCATCCGCATGGGCAGCCCGCTGGAATTGCGGCGCAGCCTCTACGGGCGGCAGGTCGAAATCTGCCTGGCTGAACCCGCCGCCAGCCCCCGGTTGTTGCAGACCGTCCGCGCGCTGCCCATCAGCACCGGGGCCGAAAGCGACGGCGACGGGCGCCTGGTGGTGAGTTTGCAGGATCAGGACACGCAGATCCCGGCCCTGGTCACGGCGCTCGTCGGCGCGGGCGCGCAGATCACCCGCGTGGCCGAAGTGGAGCATTCCTTGCAGCGCGCCTATCTCGACCTCATCCACCAGGCGGAAGAAGAGCCGGTGCTCCAGGGGGTACGGTAATGGATCGCATCTGGACCGTCATTCAGAAAGAGATCACCGAGGCGCTGCGCAATCGCATGACCATGGCGACGATCCTCATCTCGACCCTGGTCTTCATGCTGCTCCCGCTGGCAATGGCCTACGGCATGGGACCGAACGGGCTGCTCCAGAAAGTGAGCAACAAGCCCATCGATACCGCGACGCTAAGCCCGATCCTCCAGGTCTATCCGCAACTGCGCTCCTTGGAGCCTGCGGCGCAGTTGCAGGGGTTCCTGCTGTCGGGCATCCAGGCGCTCTTTCTGATTATTCCGCTCATGGTGCCCATGATCATCGCCGTGTACAGCGTGATCGGCGAAAAGCAGAACCGCAGCCTGGAAGCCGTGCTGGCGACGCCCATCGAGACCCGCGAGTTGCTGATCGCCAAGTGCGTCTCCGCGGCGGCGCCCGGTATCGCCTCGGCCTGGGTCAGCTACGCGCTCTTTGCCGTCCTGGCTTGGCCGGCCACGCGCGGCCCCATCTTCGACTTGATTATTATGCGCCCCGGTTGGCTGCTTGCCCTGCTGCTGGTGGCCCCGGCCGCGGCGTTCCTCGCCGTGAGCATCGGGCTGATCGTGTCGTCGCGAGCCAGCGACCCGCAGTCGGCCCAGCAGATCGCGGGCGTCATCGTGCTGCCGGTGGTGGGCGTGATGATCGGCCAGATGGCGGGCGTGGTCCAACTGAGCGTGCTGTTCGTGCTGCTGGGCGCGCTGGTCCTGCTGGCAATCGACGCCGGACTCCTGGCTGTGGCCGTGAAGCTGTTCCAACGTGAAACCATCCTCACCCGCTGGAAGTAGGTAGCCTGATCGCATGGATTTCCGCGAATTTCAAGTCATGTACCAGGCCGAGGGCCGCCATTGGTGGTACCAGGGTCTGCGGGCTATCCTGTTCCGGCTGGCGGGGCTGGACCGGTCCGCCAGCCGCAACTGGCAGATCCTCGACGCCGGGTGCGGCACCGGCGGCACGCTCGACGCGTTGCGGCGCAGCGGCCACCTCCACGCCCAGGGCTTCGACTTCAACGAACCGGCGATCTATTTTTGCCGCCGGCGCGGGCTGCATAACGTCCGCCAGGGATCGATCACCGACATCCCGTTCCCTGACTGCGAGTTCGACTTGGTGCTCTCCAACGACGTGCTGTGCGATGCGGGCACCAATAACGAGGCACACGCGCTTCAGCAAATGTACCGCGTCTTGAAGCCGGGAGGCCGGCTCTTCCTCAATTTGCCGGCCTATTCCTATTTGCGCTCGGAACATGACCAGGCCACCGACGTGGACCGGCGTTATACGATGCGCACGTTGCGGCAGAAGGTCGAGGCGGCCGGGTTCGAGGTCGTCCGCCTGTCCCATTGGAATGCGACGCTCTTCCCCATTGTGCTGGTGGTGCGGCTCAGCCGGCGCAAGGGCAAGACGCGCGAAAAGAGCGTGGCCCGCTCCGACATCCAGGTCCCGCCCGCGCCCATCAACTGGGCGCTGACGCAACTGGTGAAAACGGAGGGGCGACTCATGGATCGGATCACGATCCCTTTCGGTTCATCGGTTATATGCCTGGCCCGCAAACCGGCCAGGCCAGGGAGCAAACAGATAATATGAGCACCAAGCGTCCTACTACCACCCCACCAAACAAGGGCGGCAAACCCGCGGCCACCGCGAGCCGGCCCGCGCCGCGGCCCCAGCCCACCGGCACCCGCGTGCGCCCGGTGCGCCCGCAAAACGCGCCCCGCCCGACAGCGCCTCCACCCAACCGCTTGCCCGCCCTCCTGATCGGCGGCGGCGCAGTGCTGGTTGCCCTGATCCTGCTGTCCACCATGTTTCTGAACACCACGCCCACCGGGAACACCGGCGCCGGCAGCACCGCGCCGACCGCCACTGCCGGCAGCCGGGCGAACACCGGTGGCGCCGCGACGACTCCCGCCGCCGGGGGCGCAAACACCGGCGCGGTGGGCACCGGCAGCACCGCCGTGGTGGAAACGCCCAAGGGCACCTTCAAGATCAAGCTGTTCACCGACGATCCGGCGGTCAAGGGCGCCGTGGACAATTTCCGCAACAAGGTCGCCAGCGGCTACTTCGACGGCAAGATCTTCCACCGCGTGGAAGACTGGGTGATCCAGGGCGGCGACCCGCTGGGCAACGGCACGGGCGGTGGCGATATGCCGGGCGAATACACTTCGCATCCGTTCGTGCGCGGCGCCGTCGGCATGGCCTCCACCGCCTCGCACGCCGCGATGGTCAACGACAGCCAGTGGTTTGTGTGCAAGACGGACTCGCAGTTCCTGAACAATAACTATGTCATCTTCGGCCAGGTGACGGATGGCATGGACGTGGTCGATAAGATCGCCATCGGCGATCCCATGACCAAGATCACGATGCAGCCTTAGCCCATGGACGAGTCTTCTCCGCACCTGACCCACCTGGATACCCAGGGCCGCGCGCAGATGGTCGATGTGGGCGCCAAGCCGCCCACGGAGCGCGTGGCGGTGGCGCGCGCCGAAGTCCGGCTGCTCGGCCCGACCCTGGCGCTGATCCGCGCGGGCGAGGTGGCGAAGGGCGACGTGGCGGCCATCGCCCGCATCGCGGGCATCATGGCCGCCAAGAAAACCGCGGAGCTCATCCCACTCTGCCACCCGCTGGCGCTGACCAGCGTCAAAGTCGAACTGACCCTGGAAGACCCGGCCCCAGACGCCGAACGCGGGCGGGTCATCCTCGAGGTGCGCGCTAAGACGACCGGCCCGACCGGCGTGGAAATGGAGGCACTCACCGCGGTCAGCGTCGCCGCCCTCGCCGTCTACGACATGATCAAGGCCGTGGACCGCGGCGCGGTGATCGAAGGCATCCGCCTGCTCGAAAAGAGCGGCGGCAAGAGCGGCCACTGGACGAGTGCTGAGTGCTGAGTGCTGAGTACGAGTGTTGAGTAGGAGCGCTGATTAGTCGGTCAACCGAGATCGGTCATTCTGAGCGGAGCGAAGAATCTCCGTCTTGTAGCCCAAAAGACGAGACTCTTCGCTGCGCTCAGAGTGACAAGGCGTGGTGCGGCGAGTTAGTGACGAACTTCAGGCGCGGGATAGTCATGAGTCACGCGCAATAGTGAGCCGGTACGTCGTTATCGTTGCCGGGCTGTTTCAGACCACTGCGTAGCTCCTGTTACAGCAGTCTCGCCAGCTGGTTGTTAATGCGGTCTTCTACATCCACCAGCCTGCCGGTGACGAGAACTTCAAAGTAGTAGTTGATAATGTCCTCATCAGGCGCGCGAGTCAGCACATTTCCTTTGGCCCACTCTAACTGCCGGATCGCTGATGCGATCCTCCCCGCCCGCTCGTAGGCCCAGGCCAGGCTCATCCTGTTGTTCACCCATCCCGGCTCAAGTTGAACGGATAAGTCCAAGAGTTGCAATTCCCTGGAAGATGGTGCGGATGGACGGGGAGCTTCATGGGATGTGTCACGCCATGGACCGGCTAAGTCGGCCAGAACCTCAGCCAGCAGCCAGTACAATGCACCACTGGGATTCTCGCATACGGCAACACAGGAAGTGAGCAAGGCTTCGGCTGCTTCCAGGGCCTCGTCAGTCATACGATAGTGAAGATAGCAATAACACAGCCAGAAGGTAGCCCATTGATTGTGGGGATCGCGCCTCAGTACCGCCTCGAAGATCGCAATGGCATGGTCTTCCTCGTGCATAGGTTCGATGTACAGCCGGCCGAGAACAATCAATTCATCAACCGGGCTATGCAGTAGGCTTAATGAACCTTGCAGGCGCCTGACGAGGTCGAGTTCACGGCTGCTTGGATGGTTAGGCATGTTGGGACCGTATTGCTACCCCGCGCTCACCCCGCATACTCATACACCAACTCACCGTCCATATAGACGCGCACGACCCGCTGCATGATGTCGAGCGGATCGCCGCTGAAGACGGCCAGGTCAGCGTCTTTGCCGGGGACGATGGAGCCAACGCGATCCGCGATGCCGAGGATCTCCGCCGGGTTGATCGTGACCAGCTTGAGGGCTTCGTCGCGGTCCAGGCCGTCGCGCACCGAGAGCATCAGGCCCAGGAGCAAGTGCTGGATGGGCACCACCCAGTGGTCGGTCGTGAGGGCCACTTTCACCCCCGCCTTCACCAGGATACCCGCCGTCTTCAGGTTGCGCTCGCGTAGCTCTACCTTATAGCGCGAGGTCAGCGTGGGACCGACCACGGCGGGGATATTGCGGCGCAGCAGTTCGTCCGGCATCTTGAAAGCCTCGGTCGAATGGTCCAGCACCATGTCGAAGCCGAACTCATCGCGGATGCGTAGCGCGGTCAGGATGTCGTCGGCGCGGTGGGCATGGATGCGCATCGGGATTTCGTGGCGCAGCACCAGCGCCATCTGCTCCAGGCGCAGGTCGCGCTCGAAGGGCTTACCCGGCTCCGCTTGCTCCCGCTTGGCGATGTAGTTCTGCGTGCGGACGCACAGGTCGCGGAACAGGGCGGCGATGCCCAGGCGCGTCGAGGGCATGCGCTTGGCGTCGCCGTGGGTGCGCTTGGGGTTCTCGCCCATCGCCGCCTTCATGCCGGTGGGGTTGCGCAACACCATCTGATCGATGCGGCTGCCGTAGGTCTTGACGGCGAAGGCCAACCCGCCGATCACGTTGGCGCTGCCCGGCATAACGTTGACGGCGGTGACGCCCGCCGCCAGCGCGTCGCGGAAAGCCTCGTCGTCGGGGTTGGTCGCGTCGATGGCGCGCACCTGCGGCGTGACGGGGTCGGTCGTCTCGTTCACGTCCATGCCTTCGCGGCCAAAGCCCTGCTCGCCGATGCCGACATGGGTGTGCGCGTCGATCAGGCCGGGCACGATCCATTTGCCGCTCAGGTCCACCACGTCGGCGTCCGGCGCCGGTTGCGGCAAATCGGCCAGCGGGCCGATCGCGCTGATCTTGCCGTTCTCGATGAGTACATAGTCGGGGTCGAAGGTCTGACCGGCCATGGTCAGCACCCTCCCCCCTTTGAGAATCCGGGTAGGCATAGATGGTTGCTCCCTGTTGGAAATACCGGCGTGGGCGACGGGCCGGTTTGAAACCGGCCCCGACAATACGACGGCAGGCGACGGGCCGGTTTGAAACCGGCCCCGACAATATGACGGCAGGCCGCGGGGCGCGTGCAAACCGGCCCCTACAATGGAACTGCGGACCGCGGGGCGCGTGCAAACCGGCTCCTACAAACAGGGCACAGCAATATTTACGCCCGCAATAGCCACATTACGGGAGGGAGAAAACCCGCCGAGGAAATTCGCAGAATGGCCGCCGCGCATCAGCCCGCGCAGGCGGGCTGATGCGCGGTAGCCCGCCCGTTGACGGGCCGGGCGTGGCTGCCGGGCGGCGTCAGGAGCTAAGCGTGTCCAGCAGCAGTTTATGGAACTCGCTGGGACTGTCGAGCATGGGGAAGTGCTGCGACTTCTCGAAGGCCACGGTCTGGGTGTCGTGCATGCCGTGGTTTTTGAAGTGCTCCAATTCCGAGAAGGCGACCACGGTGTCCTTGGTGCCGTGGATCGCCAGCACCGGCATCTTGAGGTGGCGCAACTGCGGACGCAGATCCGTGCGGATCAGCGTGTAGCCGCTCTGCTGGGCGGCCTCCGGCTTCACCTTCAGCACGTCCTCCAGGATCTCGCGGTACCAGACCTGCCAGTTGGTGGCGATCCAACGATGCAGCAGGGGCCGGCCCCAGGTCGCCAGGATAGCCGGCTTCCAGAACATCTTGTTGAGCGTGGGGTTGCTCGCCAGCTTGATGATCGGGGTGCAGGAGCGGCCCACCACGGGCGCGCTCACCAGTATCAGCCGGCTGACACGGTGCGGGTATTCCAGCGCCAGGCGGATGGCGATGGTGCCGCCCATCGAGTGACCGACCACCGGGGCATCGACCAGGCCCATACGGTCCATGAACTGGTCCACCAGCGACAGGTAATCTGATACGGTGCAGTTCAGGCGCGTTTTATCCGAGTCGCCGAAGCCCCAGAAATCGAGGGCATAGCAGCGGTAGCGGCGGGCCAGCGCTTCCATGGTGCCCATCCAGTAGCGCCAGGAGCCGAGCCAGCCGTGCAAAAAGATGATCGGCTTGCCGCGCCCGATCACTTCGTAGTGGACCAGGCTGTTTTCGATGACAATCGCACTCATACGTGGTGCTCAGTGGTCAGTGGCGGGCGCTGCAGGCCGCGACATCCGCGGCGGGCGCCGGCGCCAGTGAACAGTGATTCTTCCTCACTAGTCGAACGAATAGGCGGGGGTCAGGTTGCCGGGCGCGGATGGCCGGGCGGCGCAGCCCCGCGCCGTCGCCGGGTGCTGCTGCCTATACCGGCAATTGCCGATGAGCGCCGCTGCGTTACTGCTCCAGGATCGCCTTGAGCCGGGCGATCAGCTCCTGCGGCTGATAGGGCTTCAGCAGATAGGCCACCGCGCCCGCGCTTTTCCCGCGGTCGATCTCGCGCTCCTGCCCCATCGCCGACAACATGACGACGGGGATATGCTGCGTGGTGGGCAAGCTCTTCAACTGCCGGCACGTCTCATAGCCATCCAGACGCGGCATTTTCGCGTCGAGCAAAATCAGGTCGGGCGGGTTCTGCTGGGCCAGTTCCAACGCTTGCTGGCCGTCCACCGCCTCCGTGACCTCAAAGCCGCCAAAACGCAAGGTAAAGCACGTCATAAAGCGGATGTCCGCTTCATCTTCGGCAACCAGGACATGATACTGGCTCATGATGTTGCCTCTCCGGCCCGCGGCGCGCCATCCGCCCCCGCCGCGCCGTTGCCCGCGGGCACGGCGGCTTGCAGCAGCAGTGTTTGCCGCAGGATTTCGCTGACCAGGTCTTCCGCCGAGAACGGCTTGCCCAGTAGCTCAACCGCGCCCAGCCCCAGCATGCGCGCCCGCACGGTCCGTTTATCGATGTCGCTGGCGGTCATGAAGATGACCGGGATAGGCGCGGTGGCCGGGTCGGCCTTCAGCGCCTGGATCACCTCCAGGCCGGTCATATCGGGCATCTTCACATCCATGACGATCACATCGGGGTGCTGGGCGCCGGCTTTTTCGAGACCTTCCCGGCCCCCGTAAGCGGGCAACACCTCGATGCCGTGGTCTTGCAGCGCCGTCTGCAACCAGCTCACCAGGTCCGGCTCGTCGTCGACCACCAGCACGCGCAGCCGCTCGATGCCCCGCCCGCCGCCGGCCCCATCCGCCCGGTCCTCGATCTCCAGTACCGCGCGGATGCTCTGCACCAGTTGGTCAGGATCGGGCGGTTTGGCGAGATAATCGGACGCACCCAGCGCGAAGCCCCTGGCTTCCTCCGGCACCACCGAGAGCATCACCACGGGGATGTCGAGGGTCTGCCTGTTCTGCTTGAGCGCGGCCAGCGTCTCGAAGCCGTCCATACCGGGCATGAGCACATCGAGCGTGATGAGATCGGGGTGCTGCCGCTGGGCCAGGGCCAGTGCTTCCCGGCCATCCGCCGCCGTGGTCACGCGGAAGCCCCGTTCCTGTAGCTGGAAGGCCAGCAGGCGCCGCGTGTCCGCGTCGTCTTCCACGAGCAGCACATGGGGCGCGGGCCGCACCGCTCCGTCATCCGGGCCGCTCTCCGGCGCATCAAGCGCCGACAGGTCCAGATTTCGTTCTTCTTCCTCCTGGCTCAGCGCCGGCGCGGCGGGCGGGGCCGGATCGCTCACCGGCGGCGCCACGACGGCGACGGCTGCCGCCTCCCCACTTTGCTTCTCGCCGGACGGGCGGACTTCCTCTCCGGCGCGCATGGGCAGGGTGAAGCGGAAGGTGCTACCCGCGCCCAGCGTGCTCTCGACCTGCATGGCCCCGCCGTGCATCTCGACCAGCGATTGGGCGATGACCAGGCCCAGGCCCGTCCCGCTCACCGTCTGCACGCCCGGATGGTCGGCGCGGAAGAAGCGTGTAAATAGCCGCTCCTGGTCCTTGGCCGAGATGCCGATCCCGGTATCCTTGACCGCCACCCCCAGCCGGCCGCTGTCCACTTCCTCGACGCTGACCGTGATCGTGCCGCCTTCGGGCGTGTATTTGTGGGCATTGCTGATCAGGTTGGTCAGGATCTGCACGATCCGGTCGCGGTCCACCTTGATGTCGGGCAGGCCCCAGGGCACCTGGGTCTCGACATGCTGCTGTTTAGCCTCGATCTGCGTGCGCAGCGTGGCGAGCACATCGTTGATCAGGTCTTCCAACTGCACATATTTCAGGTCAAGCTTGATGCGCCCGGTCTCAATGCGCGAGAGGTCGAGCAGGTCGGCGACCAGCGCCGTCAGCCGGTCGGCGTTGCTCTTGATGACATTCAAGAAGCTCTTCTGCATGTCGCTGACCGCGCCGACGGACCCCATCAGGATCAGGTCGGTGTAGCCCTTGATCGAGGTCATCGGGGTGCGCATCTCGTGCGACACCAACGAGATGAACTCGCTCTTCATGCGGTCGACTTCCACTTCCTTGGTCACGTCGCGGAAGACCATCACCGCGCCGGTGATCGCGCGCTCCATCGAGGACACCCGCGAGATGGTGACGTTAACGGCGTGGTCGGCGACGCGGAAGCGGCCTTGCCACGGATGCAAGGGGTCCGGCAGGTTGGACAGCCGCGTGAGCTTGTTCATCATATCCAGCACGTCGGGGTGGACATCCAGGTTCTGCAACCCGAACGGCATCTCGGTGCCGATGAGATAGTCGGCGGCGACGCCGAACAGGCGTGCCGCAGCGGCGTTCGCCAGAATCACCCGGCGGCCCGCGTCGAACACGACCACGCCGTCGCTGATGCTACCGAGGATCGCGTTCAGCTTGCTGGTTTCGGCTTCCTGCACGCGCAGGGCGGCGGCCTCGCGCTCAAACTGCTCGGTGATGAAGCTGTAGAGCGTGGCATTGTGGATGGCAATCGACATTTCGTTGGCGACCGTCGAGACCAGGCGCAGATGGCCCTCGTCGAAGTGATCCGGCTCCGGGTCGCTCAGGTTGAGGATGCCCAGGAGTTCGTCGCCGGACAGCAGGGGCACGCTGATCAGGGAGCGCACGCCCTCGCCCCAGCCGGGGGCCACCCGCCAGCGCGCATCTTCGTGGACATCCTGCACGAGCACGGCCTTGCGCTCGCGCATCACCCAGCCCATGATGCCCTCGCCTTCGGGGAACGGCATGGGCCGGTTGGGCGGCGGTACGGCGTGCCCGGCGGAAGCCCGGTAGACGAGTTGGTTCGTCTGCAGATCCTTGAGCATCACGGAGCCACGGGTCACCCCGCTCATGCTCGTCGCCAGGTGGATGCCCCGGCGCAGGATTTCGTCTAGTTCCAGCGTGGTCGTAAGCTGGTGGCTGATCTCGTAGAGTTCTTCCAGACGCTCGTTGCGCAGGGTGAGCTGCGTGTTGGCAACGGCCAGTTCCTCGGTGCGCGCGCTGACCAGTTGCTCCAACTCTTCGTTGAAGCGCCGGATCTCGGCAAAGAGCCGCGCGTTCTGGATGGCGACCGCCGCGTGGTGGGCCAGCGTCATCAGGAAGAGCAGATGCTCCTGCGTATAGGCCGCGGGCTGGAACGACTGGACCGACAGCAAGCCGACTACTTCGTGGCCGACAAAGAGCGGCGCAGCCATCCAGGACGCCTGCGGCCGGCTGCCCGCCACGATAGTCCCGATGCCCGGCAGGTGTCCGTAGGCCGGGTCGGCCATGTTGGGGATCAGCAGCGGCTTGCCCGTGCTGATGATGTAGCTCGACAGGCCCTCGCCCATCGGCGCCGTTTCCTCGTCGAAGTGCTGCTCCTCGCCCGTCTCCTGATCGATCTCCACCATGAAGGGGAAGGTGATCATGTCCCGTTCCCGGTCCACCAGGCCGATAAAGAAGCCGGAAACCTCGAAGAAGTTCGTGATCCGCTCATACAGCGTGCGGAAGACGCTTTCGGTGTCGAGCGCGGCGGAGAGCACGTGCCCAAGCTGGTTCAGGGCATCCAGTTGCAGGATGCGCATCTGGGCTTCGTCGTACAGCCGGCTGTTATGGAGGGCAATGGCCGCCTGCGACGCCAGTTGCTCCACAAACCGGCGGTCCTCTTCGTCGAAGCCGTTCAGTTCCTGGCTGGACAGGACAATCAGCCCCAGCACCGTATCTTCCTTGAGGATCGGCACCAGCAATTCGGAGCGCACGCCCGGTTCGACGCCCACATAGTCCGGCTCCTGGCTTGCGTCGCGGACCAGGATGGGCCGTTTCTCGCGGTACGTCTTGCCCATCAGGCCGCGTTCGACGGGCCACGTCTGGCTCAATTCGCGCAACGCGTCCAGGTCATGAATGCCGCGGGTCGCCAGCAGGCGCAGACCGCCACGCGCCGTATCATAGCGGTACATGCCCCCGGCATGGGCCTCGGTCACGTCGATGACGTGCCCCAGGAGCCGTTCCATCAACTGGCTGGCGTCCAGAGTGGACGTCAGGTCGCGCGAAATCTCATTGAGCACCGAAAGCTCGGCGATCCGGCGCTCGCGCTCCTGGAAGAGTTGCGCGTTCTCGATGGCGATGGCGGCCTGCGCCGCGATGGTGCCCAGCAGCGTCAGGTGTTCCTCATCGTACACGTCGTCGCGCTCGGTACTCTGCACCAGGATCGCGCCCAACACGTGGTCGCTCACCACCATCGGCACGCCGAGGAACGAGCGCGAGGGTTCCCCGTAATGGGGGATACCCATACGCTCGCAGAACGCCCGGCTGTCGCCCTGGATCAGGAGAGGCTGGCGCGTGCTCAGGATATAGGGGGTCACGCCCTTGCTCGGCGGACGGGTGACGGGCGGCACGACGACACCATCCCGCCGCAACAGCCGGAACTCTAACTCGTTGCGCTCCGGATGCCAGAGCACAATATCGAAATTGGTCGTATCCATGACCCGCGTCACCTGGTCGTAGATCAGGTTCAGCAGCGGGTCCAATTCGAGCGCGGTATTCAGATCGCGGGCGATCTGGTTCAGGGTCGCCAGTTCGGTGATGCGGCGCTCGCGCTCGTTGAACAGGTGCGCGTTCTGGATCGCCACCGCCGTCTGGTTGCCCACCGTGCTGAGGAACTGCACCTGCTCCGGGCTGAAGGTGTTCGGCTGGTAGCTCTGCAAGGAGAGCACGCCGACCACTTCCTGGCCCACGGTCAGCGGCACGCCGACCCAGCTCCGGCTCGCGCCCTTGCCGTAGGAGGTGCCGATCAGATAGGGCGGGCGCTGCGCCGGGTCGGCCAGGTCATGGATCACCAGCGGCGCGCTTGTCTCGATCACGCGGCTGGCGAGGCCCCGGCCAAACGGCTGCGGGTCGATATGCAGCAGTTCGTCCACGTCGATGAAGTAAGGGAAGTGGATCAACCCTTTGGCCGGGTCATAGGTGGCGATATAGAAGGAGTCGACCGTCATCAACTGGCGAATATGCTCGTAGACCGAGACGGCAATTGCTTCGACGTTCAGCAGCGCGCCGAGGTTCTGCGCCAACTGGTTCAGGGCGGCCAGTTCGGTGATGCGGTGCTTATAGCGATCAAACAGCCGGGCATTCTCGATAGCGATCGCCGCCTGGTTGGCGACGGTGTCGAGGAATTGCACCTGCTCGGCGCTGAAGGCGTTCGGCTGGTAGCTTTGCGCCGACAACACGCCGATGACCTGCCGGCCCAGCACCATCGGCACGCCCACCCAGGTCCGGCAGGCGCCATGGCCCCAGGTCACGCCGCTGTAGGAAGGCGGCTGCTGCGCCGGGTCGCTGAGGTCGTTGACGATCAGCGCCGCCCCGCTGCGGATCACCTCGCTCGACATGCCGTCGCCAAAGTGATTGGGCGTGAGCGGGATCACGTCGCCCAGATCAACGTTATAGGGGAAGTCCAGCATCTGCCGGTCGCGGTCATACAGCGCGATATAGAAAGCATCCACCGGCAGGAACTGCCGCAGATGCTCGTAGATGGACGCGCCGATAGCGTCGATGGTCAGCGACGAGGCCAGACGCTGGCCGAGCTGGTTCAACGTCGCCAGTTCGGTGATGCGGTGCTTATAGCGGGCGAACAGTTGCGCGTTTTCGATGGCGATGGCCGCCTGGTTGGCGAAGATCTCCAGGGTCTCGACCACGGCCCGCGTGGGCCGCGCGCCGTCAATCGGATCGTCCACCGACAGCAGACCCAGGAACTCACCCATGGTGCTGGTCAGCGGCAGCAGCAAGGCATCTTCCGGGTGCCAGCCGCCGGCTCCGCGATCGGTGGCGCTGTCCATCATGCTCACGGATTGGATGCGCTCGTGCCAGACATCGCGGTGTTCGTGGCTGATGTAATACGCGCGCCCGATGCGGAACTCCGGGCGCAAGACGCCCTCGGTGATGTCGCGCACGGACGACGGGTGCCGGCGTAGATCCCGGAACACCGGCAGCGGCACTCCCGCCGCGGCGGCGCGCTCCAGCACACCGGGGCGGGTGGGATCAACCATGCTCAGCATGGCGGTACGGAAGCCGGCCGTCTCAACAACCGCGTGGACAATCTGATCGAGAATATCGGGCAGCGGTTGCTCACCGGTGAGCGCGTTACTGATTTCGAGTACCTGGCTGAGCTGGCTCGCGCGGCGCAGCAACTGCTCGCCCTGGCGCACCTGGGCCTCGTAGTTCTGGGCGTTGCCCACCGCAATCGCCGCCTGGTCGGCCAGCGCCTCCACAAAGCGTAGCGCGTCCTCGTCGAAGGCTTCGTATTCCGTGCTCTCCAGGTTCAGCACGCCGACGACTTGATCCTCATAGCGGATCGGCATCACCAGTTCGGAGCGGATGGCGGGGTCCACTTCGTAATAGTCCGGGTCCTGATGGACGTTGCCCACCATCTGGGCCTGGCCGGTCGTAATGGCGCGCCCCACCAGGCCCCGCGCAATCGGCATATGCACGCCGAGGTGCATGGACTCGCGATCCGGGTCAAGGCCGTACACGGTGGTCCAGACATAGTCGGCGCTTTCGTGATCGACCTGAATGATGCCCGCCGACCGGGCGCGTGTCGCCTGCACTGCTTCGCGCGCCAGCAGTTCGAAGATGCGCTCCAGGTCCCAGGTCGAGTTGAGTTCGCGCCCAATGCGCTGCAGAACCATCAATTCTTGCAGGCGGCGGTCCAGGCGTTCGCGCGAACTGCGGTAGACCTGCGCGTTCTCGATGGCGACGGCGGCCTCGTCGGCCACCTGTTGCAACAGGCGCACATCATGCAAGGCAAAGGCGGCGGGCTGATCGAAGACCACTTCCAGCGTGCCCAGCAGGCGGTCGCCGTCGCCCCCGGCCCCCAGCGTGACCATCGGCAGGCCAATATAAGCGCGCATGACCATCCCGCCCGGCAAGATCTTCGTCTTGGGCTGCACATCGGTCCGCGCATCGACATCAGGGACGACCAGCGGGCGACGGTGCTGCGCGATCCAGCCGGTGAAGCCCTCGCCTTCGCCATACTCGGCGTGGTGCTGGCCGACAAAAATATCCTCGCCGGCCACCGCCGCCGTGATCAGCAGGCGTGTGTCGGCGTCATAGAGCGTGATCTCGCTGCTGGTATAGGGGATGAGGCGGCGCACCGAGGCCAGGACAGCGGCCAGTGTGTCTTCCAGGTCAATCGAATTGCCGATCATCTGGCTCACTTCGCGCAACAGCAGCGCCTCGGCCAGGCGGCGGCCCATCTTTTCCTGCACGCCGGTCTGTCCCAGCGCGAAGCCGATCTGCCCGGCGGCAATTTGCAACAGGGCGCGCAACGGGGAGTCGTCGGGCACCGGGTCGGGCAGGTAACATTCCAGCACGCCCACCGGGGCGTCGGCCCCGGCCAGCAGCGGCAGCGCCCACCCGCCGCTGATACCCTCGCGGCGGGCCATGTTGCGCCAGGTGTCCGGCAACGCATCCGGGCCTGCCGGCGCATCACTCGGATCGCCGACCGGCACAACCACCAGGGTAGCCCAGGCGCGGGCCGCGGGTGCCTCTTTAGAGGCAGCCGGGTCAAGCGACGCAGGGGCCGGGGGCGTTCCCCGCCCGGCCCCTCGCCCAAACAGCCGGGCGAAAGCCTGGCCGAATCCGGCGCTCGCCAGCAGCAGCAAGGGGCGGGTGGGCGCGGCGCTTGGCTCCGCGGGCGGCGCCGTCGCGGCGATGGTCCCCGGCGCCCCAGAGAGCGCCGCCAGGTCCTGCGCTTCAGCATCTTGCCCGCGCCAGATGGCGACGCGCGCATCCAGCGCCTCGCTGATGATCGCCGCCGCTGCCGCCGCCATGGTGTCCGGTTCGCGCAACCCGGCGAGTTCCTGGCTAAGGCGTACCAGCCAGCCGAGATCCACGGGGGACATGGGCGCGGCGCCGTCTGCGGCGGCCAGGGCGGATTCGAGGGTGGACAGGGCCGAGCCGTTCGCGGCGGGACAATCTTCGCCCGAAGATAATGTGGGGGCAGGGGAGCGGGAAGCACGACGCTTGGACACGATTGGGATCCTTCTGCTAGAGTTGGTTAGCGCTCCATGTAGACCGAGCTACCGGTGGCGAGACGCGCTTTCTGCCGCGCTTCCGCGGCTACTTCACTCAGTTCGCGAATATCGGTAAACGGACCTTGCGCCTGGGTGATCACTCCAATCGACAGGCTCATCAGCGGCACCGTGCGTTGTTTGCCGCTCGGCTCCTGGATCGTCATGTAGCCGGCCTTGCGGTCCTGGTAGGAATAGAGCAGCGGCATATCGCGGTCGAAGCGGACGATGGCCGCTTCGCACAGCGCGCGCACCCGCTCGGGTTGCGTGGTCAACAGGAAGTCGGAGCCGCCGACGTGGCCGAGGAAGTCCTCGTCGCCGCCCTTTTCGTTCAGCACATCGGTGAGCAACATGGCGAGGGTCTTGAGCGCATCGTCACCGGCGACGAAGCCGTAGACATCGTTGAACGGGCCGAAGTGATTGACCGCGCAGGTGGCGAGCGCCCAGTTCGGCTTGCGGAGCAGCGCCTTCAACTGGTCCTCGATCAACTGGGAGCCGGGCAGCCCCGACACCGGATTGGTCAGGCTTTCCTGGTTGGCCCGCTTCAGCGCGTTCACCGCGCGCAGGTGCAGTTCGTCGATATCGAACGGCTTGGTGATGTAGTCGTCCACGCCGAGTTCCAGGCCGGCCAGTTTGGCGCTTTTCTCGCCGCGCTCGGTCAGGAACATGATTGGGATATGGCTGGTGCGCAGGCTCTGGCGCAACGTGCGCGCAACATCGTAGCCGTCCATATCGGGCATGTTGATGTCGAGCAGGATCAGATTGGGTCCCCAACTGCGTGCCGCCCCGATGCCGTCGCCGCCGCGATGGGCCATGCGCGTGTCAAATCCTTGCGACTGGAAGTAGAAGTTGAGCATCTGGGCAATATCGACGGTATCATCGATAATCAGAATTTTGCCATGGTTGGTGCCTGCCATACCTCTCCCCGTTTCTCTAGCTCCGCTGCCGTTGGAGTCGCCAGGTCTTGCGGGCCGGATCCGATATCTTCGTTGATCACCAGGTTATCCGCCGTATACAGGCGCCGGATGCGCGGGTCCTGCCCATTCATATCGGCGGTGACATTGTGATCGATGACCGCCTGGTCGCCCCGGTAGATCAGGATGGTGCCGGACTCGACGGTGCGGCCCGGATAAAACACAAACCCCGCGCCGATGCGGCAATCGTGGCCCACGGCGCAGCCACACGCCGCCATGCCCACCGGCTCCAACCGCCCGCGGTGCATCGTGCGGATCGGTTGGCCCATCAGATTGTAATCGGTGAAGGTGTTGCCGCCGCCGATGAAGGTGTTGCGGCCCACCACGCAGCCCTGGAGCACCGTATTCTGGGCCACCATAGTGTTTTCCATAAAGGAGGTGCCGTAGAGCGCGGCGCGGAACGGAATATAGCAGCCGTTGCTCACCATGCTGAGCACGATTTGCGCGCCCTGCATGATGTTCACGTTGTCGCCGATCACGCTGGAGACAATCAGGCTGCCCGCGCCGATGGTGACATTATTGCCGATAATGGTCGGCCCCTGGATGATCACCCCTGGATCGATCTTGCAGTTGCGCCCGATGCGCACCACGGCGGAGCAGGACAACGGGTGCTTGCGTTCGAGGACCACGCGGCTGAGGATGTTGAGCTTGACGCGCAGGGAGTTGGACTCTTTGAGCAGCCGGCGCGCCCAACCCAGCACGCCGAAGAGCGAGTTGGTCAGCATCACCGCGACCCAACTCTCGATCGGGATGAAGGCTTTAAGCGGCACATGGTAGACGAAGTTGCCGTTCTCCACGATATAGTGGGGCACCTGATAATAGCCCAACTCCATCGGCTCGGTGTCGATGACAATGGGCGTGGGGTCCGGCTCCCACCCGCGCGGGTAGTACCAGAGTTCGCCCCGCCAGAGCCCGTCCTCAAGCTTCAGCCCGTCCTGGAGGTTCGTCATGTGATGGACCACCGCCGCGTCGTCCGGCGAAAACGCGACCTGGCAGGCCACCCCGCTGGCCGTCGCGCGCCGCACAAACTCGTCCATGAGCGGTGGGTTGAAGAAGAGACTGTCGCGATAGACCAGGAGCGGTTCGGAGTCGCGCGGGATTTCGTCGATACTGTCGGCCACGACCTCGCCGGTGCAATGGCGTGCCAGGACATCCCGCTGGTAGAGCCAGAGCGGCTTATTCAGAATCCGCAGATCGCGCGCCACTTCCATAAACGGGACAATACGGCGCCGATCCCGAAGTATGACCTTTTGCATGGGTTGGGGCCTTGAGCTAAAGCGCGGCCCGCCGCGCTTTACTCGATGGACTGCTTATCGATCACGAAGCGGCACGTGGGCGCACCCATCGCCATGCACTCCACTTCAGTGACTCGATAGTTCTTGCCCGTGGCCCAGTGTAACGCCTCGATCAATACACCGGTAGCGACGTGGCAGCACGGCTGGGAGGAAGTCCGATGCCAGCACATGGAGCAGGTTTCATTCTCGAAGATATACGCGTCCGCCTCTTCCGTCACCTTGCTGGTCTGATCGCTGATGGTGCGGAAGGTTTGCGCGATGACGGTGAGGGTGATTTTCACTTTCATCGACTGCGGCATCAGGCGCATGCCAAGGTTGCCGATGCCGGCAAAGGCCGTATACATGGCGAGGGCATGGCTCAGCGTGACTTTGCCGCAGCGCAGCAGCAGGCCCTTCGAGCCGCGCACCCCATAGAAGTCTTCGATCGCCTGGTTCACGGCGGCGTAATTAGCGAAGGAGAATTTCTTCTCCATATTGTTGGGGGGATAATTATTGATAAAGCGCCCCAGGCCGGCCAGGTTGAGCACGGCATTGAGGCCGTTCTTGCCCAGCAACTCTTCCATGGCGATAAAGAAGTAGCGCCCCATATTGTTCGGATAGAAGCGTTCGACATCCTGATCCTGCAGCCGGGACCCGGCCGGCGCGACAGCGGCCTGGCCCCGCGAGACGGGGGCCGTCTCGGCGGTGATGGCCGGGCGGTTCGGCGCGGTGGGCGGCACCGGCGACGGTGGCATCCCCGCGGGTGCCTGGCCACCAGGCATGGGGATCGTGGACCGAGGATCGTGCGGATTACCCGACATGAGGGCGAACCTCCTAATAGCGCTACAAATAGTGCGGGCGGCAGCCCATTCACTGCCCAAGTATATCCGAATCCGCGCACCCGGCGCAAGGCCAACCCGCCTTGAAAAATCAGGCCGATCCGCCCTCGCCGGAAGCTGGTCCATACTTCCGGCCTGCATTATAGCACAAGCCGGCGGCGCTTGACAAACAGACCCGGCTTGCGTATAATGCACTACGTGCCACGCACCGGGGCGGTTAGCTCAGTCGGCTAGAGCGCTACGTTGACATCGTAGAGGTCACTGGTTCGAGTCCAGTACCGCCCACCATTTTACGGCTTTTGTTAGTAATAATCGGGGTTAAGAAGACGAAGTTTTTTGCGCCTATGACCCCTAGAATCGACCCGTAGAGACCACGCGTCCAGGACGATTACCGATTTCCCCTTCCGCCAGCCTTAAATTAGGCTCGGAGTCCCCCTTTTCTGGCTCTCGTTCTACCATTGACCACCAAACTGACCACCAAGCCGTTTTCTGGTCGTGCTCCCGATCTGGTAGCCAGGGATCTATCCCATTGCCTCGGCCTGACTTCGACTTCCTAGCGCAACGTAGTCTCCCTGTGCTTTAGATCGCCACTCCCCAGTTCAGAAGCCTCACGGCGGCGACCTGTATGCCGATGGGTTCGAGGTGCGGGCGCCCCTTGATGACCTAGTCCGCCCCACCCCTTGCCGGAACGCTTCACTCACCACCGGGCATTGGTCGTCACTGGCGCCCCCGGCTGCAAGATACGTCAGCGGCGGCCCAGCGGGAGCCGAGCGCCGAGCTTGGGAGGGCGCTCTCGCCCAGGTCTGCGCGGATCATCGGGTAATGTCCACGTCGCGAGCGGGGTTGTAGCAATCGCCCTTTTCCGGGATCCTGCGCCAGATAATCGCGATGTCGGCGCAGGCCAGCCAGGCGATCACCGCGTGCGGAGTGGCCGGTGCGTGGGACAGCTTCTTGATCGCGCCGATGATTGGAAGACTAGCCGCGGTGCAGGATCGCTCCGTCAAGGAGTCCAGGTTTATTGGGGCGTTCACGACCAGGCCGAGGCCACGGTCGGCCGCGAGACAGCCGCCGCCATGCCCTATCCGCGCGAACTTAGCCGCGCAATTGGGCGACCAGGGGGTGCAGGCGGGGATCTTGCCCAAACGCCCCCAGGCAGCGCAAGTGCCCCTGGCGGTGTGCCAGGTGATCAATGGGGTACGCCAGATGGTGGAAACGGTGAACGGGCCGTGCGCCGAGCAGCTACATAGCGCGACCAATCACGCGTATTCCTGGAGGGCGTGTGGGTGCGGCGGTACACCAGGCGGACGGTGCACACTAGCTGTATCAAGCTCACGCGCTTGCTGGGCAGGGCCGAGTTCCTCCCGATCCGGGCGCTGGCCTGGCCCAACTAGCCCATCGCTCTAGCAGTAAAGTAGTAGCGCGGGTGATACCGGTCAGCAACCCAGCGCATAGCGCGCTGCAGGCACGTCACCCCTTTGAGCGTGGCAGGCTCGGGGCGTTCTTTAGCGCGGTGGCCCCACTGCTACACTGGCGGCCCAGTTGGCGGATTTCGTTTCGCGATGTCCAGAGCCGCGTACCCTGCGAGAGGCAGATCTAGCGTGGGTTTCCCACGGTGCTGGTCACCGTGGGGCCGGCAGGGTGGACCGCGAAGAAGGCTTTGACCACACCTTTCTTCCGCGGCAGTCACATACTCGGGCGCGCGGGGAAAGTGCGGATCGCACCGATCCGGTAGGTTACGCGTGGCACACAAACCTTGTGGGAACGAGCAGCTAAAGCCAGACGACAGAAACGGATGCGGTATTCCATAAAATGAAGGTTGCTACAAATGATGGCCGCTCGCCACACTGATGCTGAAGTACGAGAATCCTTCCTTTGTAGGACGATTGCGATCCACCCAACGTACTGCGTATCCGTTGGCAGGGGGAATTATATGAACCAAAATCCGGGCTCATGCTATTCTTTCCCCGCATCTGCCTTGGATTCCTTGTAAAAATATAAACGATCCATCATCCCTCCTCGGCAGGCTCCAGACCCCGCTTCACCTCCTGTCCTGGTTCGCGCACCCGGCCAGCTTCAGTTGACCACCAACCCTCAATTGCTTCCGGATCCTGCGTCGTCCCTCACCCAGCCACGCCCCCGGATTATGTGGGTAAGATGTGACTCTCCTGTCTGGTCGCGGCCCCCCTCCTCGTCTATGCTGGTCCTAGCGGCACTTCCACCGTGGTAGCTTCTAGCATCGAACCTGAGAAGGAGCAGCCCATCATGCCCACTGTTGATCCTAGGATCCTGACCCCATCGGGGGACCTGCCCCCTCCACTGCTTGCGCTGCGCACGGGCATCGCCCTCCAGCCCCTGCCGCACGGCCGCCGCATCCTTACTCTGGACTTGGGGCTACTCGGGGTGGCCACGGTTCTGGAGTCGCCCGCTCCCGCCCTTACGAGTGCGGAGTGGCAATGCATCATCGCGGCCCGCGAATCCTACCGGCACATGTGGGGGAGCAGCGACAAGGTCGCGGACACGCAGGACGATCCCTTCGACGGTCGTGGCGCCTTTGCGCACCTCTATCACACCACCCATTACATCGCGACCGTCGTGACGCTCGGCAAGCCCGATAAGATTATCACCATGCGGAAGGTCGCCATCCATCCGAATGCTCTCCCCCCGCAGGCCACCGACGCGCTACCCGCCCTCGTCGAAGATGTCGGGTTCTGGCAGGTCCACGACTCTGGGGCCGGAACCGCGCAGCCTCTCGGCACGGTGCTGCAAGGATACCTGGAACGGGAGCAGGGGCTGGGGCCCTACCCGTCGCCGGCCCATCTGCCGATTGCCGCCCTCTCCCGGTCGGGCACGCTCCCCTACGAGCGCCACCCCGAACGCCACCGCGATGATCGCAACCGTACTGCGGTGGCTTATGCCCTGATTCAGGTCGCCGCCCTATTAGGCGACCATGCTACCGTCTTCTACGCGGTCCAGATCTGCGAGGAGTTTCGGACCCGGGCCTTTGCCCTGCATTTGTCGGGGGACAGCCGGGTGGAGCTGGACTACCCACCCACTGTGCATACGCTGGGCCTACCCGCCGACCGGACCGTGGTGCGCCTGGATCGCGCCAACCCGGTGATCCGGCGGCTGCTACTCAATGTCCCCGGCTTCTGGCTCGATAACGCTGACCTGGCGCGCCTGCTCGCCGAGATGCTGGACACGGGCAGCCTGGGCGGGGTAGACTTCGCACCAGCCTCGGCAGAGCTGTTGGCCTCCCCGGACGCCGTTCGCCTGCAGCCCGCGCAAGCTACGCTCCTGCAACGCCTGGCGGGCCAGGAGGCGTTGACACTGCCTGAGGTGCAGGCGGGCGCCCGCCTCCTCGCCACCCCCCGCCTGACGAAATACCTCATCGGCCTACTGCACACTTATGACGTGTTGGCGGCGCGCGTGCTGACGGACGTTGGGGACGGTCCCTATTCCTCCGTGCTCGAACCGCAGCGCTACTGGCAGAGCGTGCTACGGTTACTGCGTGCCGCACGCGAACTATACACCTGAAGGCGCCTACCGCAGCCGCCCCTGTCATCGGGCAACTATTCAGCGCGGCGGGGTTCGCACTTACCGCCGTATTGCCGACGCCGTCCCGCTTTGCGATCCTGGAGGGACACCCACGATAAGCCGATGGCCGACGCCTCGCCCCACGGCCACGGTCGCGGGCCACTCATTGAGGAGGAGTTATGACCCATACTACTGTTGGCTCGACCCTGGAAACCCGGCGAACCGAACGCATAGCCAACGTAGCCGAGTTCAGCTACCGCCCGGAATTCTACCGGCTGTGGGCGTCGGCCGACCAGGCCGGCCTGGAGGCCCTTCTGGGTCAGCAGCCCGTACTGCAGGTGTTTGACGAGATCCAGGGGCAGCTTGCCGAACTGCTCAAAGCCCGCCGCCCCGATCACAAGTATCGGCCGGACGAGTTGCAAGCGGCGATCGAGCACCACCTGGCGGGTCGGCCCCGCGCCCACTATGGGGTGTGGGTCTATTACCCCTGGGCCGCGCGCCTGGTGCATCTGCTTGATGAGGCGGAATTTGTCGAATTACGCACGGATCGCAACCGTCATAAGATCACCCGGGACGAGCAAGCGCGGCTCGCCCGGCAGCGGGTGGGCATTGTGGGGTTGTCGGTGGGCCAGGCCATCGCCTTGACCCTGGCGCTGGAGCGGGGCTGCGGCGAGCTGCGGCTGGCCGACTTCGACCGGCTCGAACTCTCCAATCTCAACCGCCTGCGCACCGGCGTCCATACGCTCGGCGTGCCCAAGGTGATCGCCGCCGCCCGCGAGATCGCGGAAATCGATCCGTATCTTGCCGTCACCTGTTACCCTGAAGGGGTCACCGAGGCCACCGTCGACACCTTCCTGACCGCCGACGGTGGCCTGGACCTCGTCCTCGACGAGTGCGATAGCCTGGACGTCAAAGTACTGCTGCGCCAACGGGCGCGGGCCCACCGGATTCCGGTGGTGATGTGTACCAGCGATCGCGGCCTGCTCGACGTCGAGCGCTTTGATCGGGAGCCCAGCCGGCCCCTGTTCCACGGGCTGGCGGGCGACCTCGACTACCCGGCGCTCCAGGGGCTGACCACCGAGGAAAAGGTGCCGTACATCCTCCAGATTATGGGCCTCGCTACGACCTCGGCCCGCCTGAAAGCCTCATTCATCGAGGTAGAGCAAACCATTGCCACCTGGCCGCAACTCGGCTCGGCGGTGGTGCTCGGCGGAGCGGTGGCCGCGGACGTCTGCCGGCGCATTGCCTTGGGCCAGTACCAGGACTCGGGCCGTTATTTCGTGGACCTGGAAACGCTCGTCGCCGACCGAGCGCCGGGCGCTGACCCACCTCCGATGCTGCCGGTGGGGCCGCCCAGCATCAGCGGGGTGGAGATGAGTGGACTGATCCAGACGGTACTCACTCCGGCACCGCACGGTTGCCTGTGTCTGGCACCGGAACAAATCACCGTATTGGTCGAAGCCGGGATCCGGGCGCCCAGCGGGGGCAACAGCCAACCCTGGCTATGGGCGGCGGCTACGGGGCATCTGTTCTTGTTTCACGATGAGCGCCGATCCGCCGCATCGCTCGACCAGGGGCTGGGGGGGCTGGTCGCCCTGGGGGCGGCCATCGAAAATGTTGTGCTCCAGGCGCACGCCTTGGGGCTGGAGGTTCTGCTCCATTACTTTCCGGCGCCGCAGGACCGCCGGTTGGTCGCGGGATTTTGCTTCGCGCCCCCCCAAGAGCAGGAGACGAACCCCCCCTATGAGTCGCATGACTATGATGCGCTGGTGGACGCGGTCTCCCGGCGGCGCACCAACCGGGCGCTCGGCCCCCGGCAGCCCCTCGATCCGGTGGTGCTCCCGGCCATGGCGGAGGCGGTGGCGACCATTCCGGGCGCCCGGCTCCATTACCTGCTCGCGGAGGACGACCTGGAGGCCATCGGGGAACTCATCGGGGCGGGCGATCGGGTGCGGCTGCTCCATCCCCAGTGGCAGCAGGAGATGATGGCCGAGCTGCGCTGGACGCCCGCCGAGGCCGCCCGCACCCGCGATGGCGTCGACCTGGCGACGCTGCCCCTGGCCGCCGTGGATCGCGCCGGGCTGGAGATGGCCCGCGACCGGGCGGCCCTGACCCTGTTGCGCGCCTGGGACGCGGGCGAGCGCTTGAAAACTATGTCGCGTAAGGCGGTGGCGGCAGCCTCGGCGGTCGGGCTAATCACTATGCGCACGGATCGGCCGCTCGATTATCTGCTGGGCGGGCGATGCAGCGGGCGTGGCTCATCGCCACCCAGCACCACCTCGCCTTCCAGCCGCTGTCCATCCTGCCCTACATGTTTAAACAAGCGCAGCGGGGGCTGGACCCGCTGCTCCCGCCGGCCCTGCAAACCGAGCTGTACGCGCTGCGGCTGCAGTACCAGGCCCTCTTTTCGGTGTGGGATGGGATGGGGGAAATCCTGCTCTTCCGCCTGGCCGTGGCCGACCCACCGCCCGTCCGCGAACGCCGCCGCCCGGTGGAGGAGGTCTTGCGCTGTTTCCCTCGCAATGGACGGTAGAAAAGGCGTCCAACCTTATTTGTATAGTCGTGGCAGAGAGGAGACAAGATCGTGAATATCAACTGCATCTCGCCGACCATGCTGGAATGTGCAGAGGAAATCCTTAAGTGGGCGCGGGAGACGCTCGCCGTCGAAAACGAGCACCTGCACCGGCCGCGGGGTAATCAGGTAGTCTGCCCGTTTGTCGGCCCAGCCATTGAGAATGACTCCTTCTATCTGGCCTTCCACCCCGAGGTCACCCAGCACAGTGCCCGTCTGATCGAACAGATCATGGTCAGCTACATTCCGGAGTTTGGGCACCTCTGGCCGTTTGAGCCGAGCGACCGCCTGAAGAAAGCGCTGCTGGTGGTCTTCCCGCACCTCCCGGCCAGGCAGACGCGCGTGCTGGATCAGGTATATACCTCCATCAAGAATAAGTTTGTGGCCGCGGGCCGCATGGTCGGACAATTCCATCAGAACTGTGATGTGCCCTCGGTGTATAACCGGGCCTGCATGGTCTCCCGCTCACCCGTCCCGTTGATGGCCGTTCGGCACATGGCCATCCATGATATCCTCTTTTTGGGCGAGAACGAAGAATGGTTTCAAGAGTACAACGTCCGGTTCGGCCACCGCTTCCAGGACCTCGACAAAGTCGAGTCCTTCAACAAACATCTCGTCGAATACTACCTCAAGGCCAAGGCAAGGTTCTCTCTGTGACACGACTGCTCAAGGTCGCCCTGCATGTTCAACCGGGAACTGCTCAGGCATACGGAGCCGTCCCCTATCCATCTTCTTCCAAGGCGTAGGCCACGGCCTGCTCCAGGCTCATGGCTCTCCCTTTCTCCTGTGCCTGCACGTATGCGTCGTCTCCTAGCTGGGCACGGGCCGCGCCCAGGGCCCGCTCGTAGGGTTGGCGATCTGCCGGTGTCAGGAGCGGCTGCATGGCTTGCAGCTCCGCCTCGGCTGCTCCCAGTAGTATGGCTCCCCGCTGTGGCCGCCCATGCTCTACTTCCACTGTGCCCAACCCGGCCAGACCCAATACGATCGCCCTCATGTGCTTTGTCTCTCTGGCAACAATGAGACTCTCCTGATAAAGGGCGCGGGCCTTGGCATAATCCTCCTCTGCGGAGGCAAGGCGGGCCAAGTTCAAGAGGGCGCTGGCAATACCTGCCATGTGCCCGATCTCGCGCTTGATGACAAGGCTCTGTTCAAGTAGAACACGGGCTGTGGCCCAGTCCCCCGCATAATACGCCATTCTTCCCAGGTTGATCAGCGTCCCAGCAATGCCCCTCGTGTGGCCCAGGTCTCGTTCGATGGCCAGGCTCTGCTCATACAGCGTGCGGGCCCGGGCGTAGTCTCCCTCTGCGCCCGCGATATGCGCCAGGTTCGTGAGTTGTAGGGAGATGCCGACCTTGTACCCGATCGACCCGTTAATGGCCAGGCTCTGCTCATACAAGGTGCGCGCCGCACGGTAGTCTCCCTCGGCTGCCGCAATATTGCCCAAATTCCCCAGAGAACCGCCAATGCCCCATGTGTCCCCTATCGCTCGCCTGATGGCCAGGCTCTGCTCGTACAGGGCGCGGGCCGAGGCGTTATCGCCCTGTTCCTCCACGAGAATAGCCAGGTTGTTCAGCGCGTTGGCCATGGACCTATCGTCACCAACCTCGCGAGCCACAGTATGCGCATGTTCATAGAGGGAGCGTGCGACGGCGTGTTCTCCTAACATATGGGTCAATGCGCCTGCGCCGTTCATCGCCTTCGCGCTCCATGCTTTGCAACCGTCGCACAGCGCCGCTTGCGAAACCAGTGCCTGCAACGCCTCTCTGCCTTCGGTGAGGTATCCCCTCACCATCCAGAAGCGCCAAATGGCCCCGCCGATGCGCAGCCCGATGGCTGTGCCTTCCGCTGCCCCACCCGCTCTGGCCCACCGCAGCGCCGCCCTGATATTATCGTGCTCCTCCTCCAGGCGATCCAACCATGCTTGCATCGTGGGGCCGGTAAGATGCGGTTCTGCTTCCTCGGCCAGCCGCATGAAGTAGTGGGCGTGTTCCCGCCGTAGGGACTCTGCCTCCCCACTCGCCTCCAATTGCTCGCGGGCATATTTCTGAAGCGTCTCCAGCATCCCGAAGCGCGGCTTACCCGCGGCCTCGGTTCGGCGCACGATCATGCTCTGGGCCAGTAACTCATCTACGGCGGCCAGCACGTCCGCACCTTGCTCACCCGGGGCATTGCCCCCCAGCCGCACGCAGATCTCCGCCACCGCCGGGGTGTTCGCGTCCGTCAACGTGAACCCGCTGTCGACGTCGCGTGCCCGCTCCACAAACAGGCGGATCGCCTTATTTTGTGCCAGCTCCTCAGCGAATAGCAGGTGTTGTAGATCCGGCAGGGCGAGGGGCGGCACGGCCACGCGCTTCTCCCCGCGCAGGCGCAAGGCCACCCGGCTGGTCGCCAGCACTTGCAGCCCCGGTGCCGCTTGCAGCAGCGTGCTCACCTGTGGCCCCGCGTCCACCAGGCGTTCAAAGTTGTCCAGCACCAGCAGCAGCCGCTTCGCACGCAGGTAGGTCTGCACCCGCTCAAGTATGGGCTGCCCGCCCGCTTCCTGCACGCCCAGCACCTGGGCCACGGTGGGCAGCACAAGCGAAGCATCCGTCAGGGGGGCGAGGTCCACAAACCAGATCCCATCGGGGAAGTCCGTCAGCATCGCAGTGCTGACCTCCAGGGCTAGACGGGTCTTCCCCGATCCCCCCGGCCCGGTCAGCGTCACCAACCGCCCATCGGCCTGCCGGAGCAGGCGGGTAATCGCTGCCACCTCCGCCTCGCGGCCGATGAAGCTGGTCAGGGGGGCGGGCAGATTGTGCAGCGGGAGGGGGGTGGCCGGCTGGACCGCCTGCTCTAACCGCTGGCGTTCGTCGGCCGTCAGGTGCAGTGCATCGGCGAGCAGGGCCAAGGTGGCTTTGCGGGGGGTGCGATTGACGCCTCGCTCCAGGTCGCTGATGGCGCGCGTGCTCAGTCCCGTTTTGAGGGCCAACTCGTCCTGCGACAGGCGTGCCCCCTGCCGGTAACGGCGCAGTACTTCGCCGAACGTGGGCGCTGGGGCTCGTTGCATCATCGTCCCTCGAGTGCGTCCCTGAACTTGCTGCGCTCATGGTCCCTGGTACGTCCTAGTATACCCCATTATGTGGGTAAGATGTGAGTCTCCTGTATGGTTTCGGCGCGCACTACGCCCTATGCTGGTCCCAACGAGGGGCAGCTCTGCCCTAAGGCTGGCAAGCAGAGAAAACCGAACTGTGAAGCACGATGATACTCCTTGTCGGCATAGTCACAAAGGAAAGGAATAAGACCATGAAAACGCGAACCGGATTACTGCTCCGCTTGGGCGTAGCTGGCATCATGCTGCTGCTGCCTTCAGGAATCAGCCCGGCCGTCACCGCGACCGCAACGGCTCAAGGGGGAATCGCTGGCAACTTCGAGGCAAATGGCAAATCACTGTACATACAGTGCCAGGGCCAGAGCGGCACGGGCGCACCGACGATCATATTGGAGACCGGCGAGGGCGCGCCGGGCCAAGCGATGAGGATCCTGCAGCTCAAGCTCGCTGCGCGGACGCTGACCTGCGCGTACGATCGGGCAAACACCGGGAGCAGCAGCCCTGCTCCGCAACCGCGCTCTGGGCAGGATGTCACAGAGGATCTGCACGCCCTGCTGGCTGCAGCGCAGGTACCGGGCCCCTACGTGCTGGTGGGACATTCGGCAGGCGGCATGTTCGTTCAGCTTTACGCCCGCAAATACGCTGCCCAGGTGGCGGGGGTAGTTTCAATGAACCCTGTGCCCCCAGCCCACCCGTGGCTAGATGAGGTAAGCAAGATCTTCACACCGGAGGAGTACGCCGATGAGCAGGCATACTACCACGGCCAGAACGGGGAGTCCTTCGCTTACCTGACCACCAGCGATCAACTGACAGCAGCACCCGCTCCGCCAAACGTGCCTTTCGAAATGTTCATCTCCACGATCGCTCAATGCTATAGTGCCACCGATGTCTGTGGGAGGAGCTATCCGACCTACGAGCACATACTGCAAGACGTCACCGCCGCATGGCCGAGGGGCCACTTCTCGCAGATAGCGGCCGGGCATGACATTTATCAGGAAAACCCTGATGCGGTTGTGACAGTAGTGGAGCGCGTCCTCCCGCGCAAGCAGACCCCTACTCAACCTGGATCTTCATCGCCCGGTATGCCCTCGACGGGAGTGGGCATCGGCCCTGCTGACCTCATACTTGCGCCGGTCACCACTCTGGCGCTACTGCTCGTATTGGCAGGCCGTGTCCTGTCGCGTCGGGGTACGGGTCGCTTCAGACATACTGCACAACGCTGAACCAGGTACAGCGGGTCACAAGTTCGCTCCGTGATTTTTGTGCCTGGCTGAGCCGGCAGACCCGGATCGTTTTGGTGGCCCGCTGTACGAAGCACCTTCGGCTGAGTTGAGCGTAAAAGGGACGCTAAGGAGGAAACCTAGAGATGAACAAGCTGCAATGGTTTGTGCTCGCCATTTGCTGCCTGTTGCTGGCGGCCTGCGGCGATACGACCCCGCCTGCTAGCCCTACCGCGTTTACCCCCGGGGCGGCAACCGGCCCGGCAACTGCAACCGTGCCTGCGAATGGCGCAACAACCGCGACCGCTGCTGACCGCCCCACTTCGGTGGCGAGCGTAGCTGCGGCAATAACGGCGACTACCACTACGATGGCCAATCCTGGCGTCATTTCAGATAGGCCCAACGACACAACGCAGGCCCGGCTGCGGATCAACCAGTGCGTCGCGGGCGCTCCGGAAGTTGACGCCTACGTGAACGGGCAACAGGCCGTGAACGGCGGTGTACCGCAGGCTATCGGAGCCACGGGGACGACCGGCTATCTATATCTGCCCCCCGGAACATACAGTGTCGCTCTAGTGCCCACCGGCCAGGGCCTCGACCACCCGTTCCTCGGCCCGCTCGATGTGCAGCTTGCCGCCGGCCATCGCTACACTCTGGTGGCGCTGGGACAGAAGGAAGATCCGACGCACAAAGGGCTGGTGATCGATGAGACCGCTGCCTACCGGGCCAGCGGCGCGGAGCCGCCCGACGGCCAGCACCTGGCGCACCTCACGGTCAACAACATCAAGGGCGCGCCGCGCATCCGCTTCTCTCTGGGCGGGGTAGCAGAACCGCAGGCCGCTGCTTATGGTGACTTCGAAGCTCGGCTATGGCCCGCGTTCGCCCCGTCAATCGACGTCGTAACGGCCAACTCACCGAGCGAGGTAATCGCCCACGCCGACGGGCCCATTTTCAACCCGCCGGGATCGGATAACATGGACTGCGTTTTCGGCACCTACCCCGGCACCAACGACTCCAATACCACGCCGGTCACGAGCATCTTGGGTCCCGCCGACTTCTTGCAGCGCTTCAACGACTTAAGCGCCAGCACGAGCGGTCAGACTCCTACGTTTCACACCTTCCTGGCCGCGCTCCAGACGACCGGCCTGACGGATCTGCTGGCGACCGGCGGGCCGTATCTGCTGTTCGTGCCCACCGACGCCGCCTTTGCGGCGGTGCCGGAGGCGCAGCGGCAGGCGCTGCTGGCCGATCCGCAGGCCCTGGCCGCTATGGTGCGCGCCCATGTGGTTTCCGGCTACTACCCGTCGGGCAGTCTGGGGCAGGGCCGCTTCAACCGCACTGTCACCAATATGCTCGGCGCGCCGCTCGTCTTGACCGGCGGCGATCAACTCATCGTGAACGGCACGAGCGTGGCCGGAGCAGGCGACTACGCGATGGTGGCGAACGGCACGCGGCTGTTCTGGACCAGCAAGGTGCTGCTGCCTCCTGCCCGGACTCCGTAGGCCCCTGTACGTGAAGGCAGACAAGCAGCACTACGTGAAGGCAGACAAGCACCACTCGGATTGTAATGATGGTAGCGAAAGGAGCAGGACAATGCGCGGGATGCAAGGGGTACGACTACTAACGCTGTTTACGGTCATGACACTGCTGCTGGCAGCCTGCGGCGATCCAGTCGCCCCGGTTAGCCCAGCGGCCGGTCCCTCTCCGACGATGCCGGCACCCGCCACAGCGGTGCCGAGCACCCCTATGATCGTAGCCACGACTCCGGCGCCAACGAGGGCTGCCGCAACGGGAGGAGGTACCGCCGCGACCAAGCCCGATGACGCAACGCAGGCCCGCCTCCGGGTGAGCCAGTGTGTTTACGATGAGCCGCAGGTGGACGTCTACCTGAACGGCAAAGTGCCCGTGGATGCAGGGATCCCGCTCTCCTATGTCGGCTTCAGTACGACCAGGTATGAATACGTTGAGCCAGGAACGCATACAGTTGCCGTCGTGCCCATGGGCCAGGGCCTGGACCAGGCACTTCTACCGCCACTTGACGTGCAGGTGGCCGCGGGCCATCGTTATACGGTCGTAGTTCTGGGGCAGAAGGGTGACGCTACTCATAAGGCCCTGGTAATAGATGAGACGGCGGCCTACCAGGGGATAGGAGCGAAGCCAACCGACATCGCCAACATCGTAGTCAATAACCTGCGCGGGGTAGAAGGAATTGACTACACCTTGTCCGGCGTACTGGCGCACAGTAATGTGCCATATGGCGGGTTCAAGGCAGATATCTGGCCGGCAAAGTGGACCAGAGGCGATATCGTGTCAGTGACCGGCGCTCCGGATAAGGTGCTCGTCAAGGAGGAGGAAACCTATTTCAACACACCAGGGCTTGATACGCTGGACTGTTGGGGCGGCGCCTATCCGGGCTTGATCGGATCAGACTACGATAACATTGGAGGCTACGAAACGAGTGCTCTGAACACCATGGACTTCTTGCAGGGATTGACCGCCGAGAGCGCTAGGAACGCCGGCAAGACCCCTTCGTTTAGCACCTTCCTGGGCGCGGTGAAGAGTGCCGGCTTGATCGATTTGCTAACCAACGGTGGCCCCTACCTGATATTCCCACCCAGCGACCAGGCGTTCGCCGACGTTCCCAAAGACAAGCTTGATGCCCTGATGGCAGACTCGAAAGCCCTGGCTGATCTCCTACGCCGCCACATCGTCGAGGGATACTATCCACCTAGCACCTTGATTACCGGCAGCCCTAAGGGTTACTTCGAACGCACCGTGGCAAATTTGCTGGGCGAAGAGATGGCGCTCTATGGCAACGACCCATTCTCGGTGAATGGTGAGAACGTTGGTAGAGCGGAGAGCGTGATGGTAGCCAATGGTGGCCGGGTCTTCTACCAGATCAATAAGGTGTTGCTGCCAGCAACGAAATAGGCACGCCGGCCGTGGTCCCACGGCCGACGGATTGTAACCAGAACGTGAGGCCCGCGCTGCGACCTATGCTGGTCTTGGCGGCGCGACAGCAGCAATGCGGGTACTGTGGAGGTGATTCAAGTAGGGCGGGGCTGTTGGGAGCCGCAGAACCCGCCCTACTCAACTCGTCCTGGAAATGGGGATCCTTGCTCGGCTTTTCTTAGCCAGTACCACAGCAAGCGCATTCACGAACCATGAGCAGCCGCCGGGCTGTCGGCAGAACGCGATGAAAGGAAGGACGATGAACTACCCGACGACCATCTCCCCCGACCATGCCCGGCGCTCCAGGGATGCGGCCGGCACGCCCGCATCCCTGGCCCCGGCGTTCGATTGGCTCATCGCCGGCCTTGGCACGACGCTGGTCGGCGGCTTCCTGACCATCCTCTGGGCGTATCACCACGACCAGACGACGGGCTGGGCGCTCCGGCTCGGCTGGGCGGTGCTTTTCCTGGCGCTGTTGAGCAGCGCCGGCGCGCTGGGCGCCGCCTGGTGGTCCACCAGGCGAGCCGCGCCGCCCCCCGCCCGGTCCTGCCGCCGGGCTACCGCCTGGCGGCTCTCGGCCTGGTGCTGTTTGGTATCGGCAGCCTCCTCGATCTCCTCGCTGGGCTGGCCGGATTCACCGAGAACGACATCAGCGGCCTGGTCAGTCCGCCACGGCTGGTCCAGGGCCTGGGAGCCTTTCTGCTCATTAGCGGTCCTGTGCGGGCCGCTGCCGCCCGCCCGGCGTCTCCCCGCCCCGGGTGGCCAGAGCTGGGGCCGACGGTCGTCGCGATGACCGCCGGGTTGACCCTGCTGAGCGGCTTTACCTCCTATCTGCACCCGCTGGTGGATCCATTCGCCGCCGGGTCGCCCCGTGGCCACTCTACTCCGACATTTATCTGATGAACCGTGATGGCACAACCCAGACCAGGCTCATTGCCCTCGCGGATCACAGCACCTGGGGCCCGGCGTTTTCCCCTGACGAACACTACCTGGCCTATACGATTGTGAATCATGATCCATCTGGCGCGGATAGCGACCCGTGGCGAGCAGATGCCGATGGGCGCAATCCCGTCCAGTTGACACACAACCTCCCCCAGGGAAGCTATCTGGTCGCCTGGTCGCCCGACAGCCGCCATCTGACCTTCCTCTCCCAGCGTGGCAGCGACGTGAACACAGCGGAGATCTCTCGGATTGATGTAGACGGGGGCGATGAACAACAGTTGACGCATAACGCCGCCTTGGACTACGGGACGAGTTGGTCGCCCGACGGCACCTGCATTGCCTACGGTTCCCAACAGGAGGGCACCTGGCGCGTCTATGTCATGAACGCAGACGGCACAGGCAGTGCTCCGATGCCGAATACCGAGGCTGGCAACGCGCCGGCCTGGTCGCCGGATGGTCGTACTCTCGCATTTACCTCCAACCGAACGGGGAGCGACGACATTTATCTGGTCAACCTTGACGGCAGCAACCTGCGGCAGTTAACCCACGGCGGCCATAACGACAATGCTACTTGGTCGCCCGATGGGCAGCAGATCGCCTTCGGCTCCTGGCGGGAGGACAGTGGCGAGATTTATGTGATGAACGCGGACGGCAGTGAGGCAACGAACCTCACCGCCAATCCCGGCCTGGAGAGCCTGATCCCCGGCTGGTCCGCCAGCGGCGCACACATCGCCTACACCGGGCAGGGCCGCTCCAGCGCGGCGGACCCTGTCTTCACGCAAATTGTCGGGTTGGCGGCGATCCTCTTACAGACTGCGCTGTTGGTGGGTAGTCTGCTGCTGATCATCACCCGCTGGATCTTGCCGGTCGGCGCGCTCGTGGTGCTTATGGGCCTGAACAGCCTGGCGATGATCGCGTTGGGCGATCACTACGAATTGCTCCCTGCGGTGCGGTGGCTGGGGTGCTGGCCAAGTTCCTCTATCGTTGGTGGCCGTCGCCGCGCCACGGCGGGGGCTCACCCCCCGCGAGCCGGCTGTACGGCCTGGCGCTCACCGTGCCGCTGGTCTTCTACGGGCTGTATCTGCTGACTCTGCTCCTCACGGTTGGTGCGGCTTGGCCGGTCCCGCTTGCGGCGGGCGCCGTCAGCCTGACCGGACTGACGGGGCTGTTGGTCACTCTCCTGGCGCAGTGGCTGCAACAGAGTGGTAGGGCACCGAAGGTTGCGCCTGCCATCGGGGGCACTAGCGCAACCTTCGGTCGGGCGGCTGATCAGGCCAACGTAGACGGTGTCGATGATGGCGTCCTCGCCAGTAAGTAGGCGGCTCACCGGCAGGGTCCGCAGGCGATGGGCCGGGTTCAAGCTGGGGCGCCAATGTGCTATGAGTCGAGTGGATGTTGTTCGTGCGACCCGATCGGGGGTTCCTCCGACAGGCTGCGTGCGCTCACTTCTGACACTTCCGTTATTGCATACTACAGCAGACTACAAGTATACTGATGCACTGCGCCGTGCGAGAAGATGTCTGATAGCCGGGACAGTGGGCGTTCATGGAGGTTCGCGATGATGCCTTTGGAGACCGTGCGTCTGGTCATACGTGAGATGCGACGTTCGGACGTGGAGAGCCTACACCGCCTGTTCTCGGATCCCCTCTTCATGCGCTTCTGGCCGGTCTTTGATCGCAGCAGGACCGAGCGCTGGGTCGAGGAGAGCTTGTTAAGCTATGCCCGGTACGGGTTTGGGCTCTGGGCGCTTACCTTGCGAGGAAGCGAGGAAGCGATCGGCGATTGCGGCTTGGCCGTCATCAAAGGGTTGGAGGGGATGGAAGGGACAGCAGGGAGCGAACCAATACAGATCGGCTGGCATGTGCGCCGCGACCTGTGGGGCCAGGGCCTGGCCACGGAGGCCGCACTGGCCTGTCGGGACTACGCGTTCGACCGGCTGGGCCGGTCGGCACTCAGCGCGCTGATTCAGCCGGAGAACACCGTCTCGCGCCGGGTGGCGGAGAAGATTGGCATGACCTTGCTCCGGCAGATTCGGCATCGCGGCAGAATGATCTGCCTGTATGGCATGCACCGTCCCCAGCCCTGAGTGCGTGATTGAGGAGCGCCCTTCTGCTGACCTGGGTGTGCGCGTGCCCTGCGATGTCACCGCCCAGGAGCGGACGCAGTATAACATCCAGGGTATGGAGCCGACCTGCCCGGCCCCGTGAGACCGTGGGCGGGCACGCTAAACGCTGATATGACGCCGCGAATGGTAGCCACGCTACGATCAATACCCAAGTATCGTAAAGCTCCCGTTTTGACCCTCCTGCGGGCTCGCCTTACTGTAAACCGACCTCGTGCCTGCTCGACCAGTAGCACCTGTTTCAAAAGCCGTTCCTCAATCAAGGTCCCCATACTTGCCCGCTATTCAAAGTTTTGATACGCTGTTGCTATGGCAAGTAGCTGGCGGGTATTGCGGCAGGCAACGGGCTATGTTAGTTGACTACGCTCGGGTTACTACCCAGGAGCAGACCCTGGCCCCGCAGCACGACGCCTTGGCGCAGGCCGGGTGTAAGCGGGTCTTCACCGATACGATCTGTGCTGCCGCGCTACGCGATCAGTGGCCCACAATGGACCGCACCAGAGCCCGCAGGACTGACCGACGCCCCGAAGTTCATACGCCGCCGCGATACGCGCGTGGTCTGGAAGCTCGAACGGCCCTACGCGGGTTTTTCAACAGGCTGCAACCTTTCTCGCGCGCCAGCAGCGAGTAGAGCGACCTCGTCGTAGTATTTTCGGTACAACGGGGACGGCAGTGGGCGCTAAAGGCCTTGTGACCGACTATGCAGCGATAACGCGCTTCCCCCACCTCTAAATCGTAATGTTGCCCTTGTTTTCGGTTTCGCGTTAGCGCAAATTTGCGATGCAGCTTGACCACCAAACTGACCACCAAGCGGATGGATGGCTATGAAAAAGGTGGACGATTCTGGACGGTCAGGGCGGGATTTACGCACGGAATGGACGGGGGAAGACGCTATGGACGCTCTACAGTGACGTTGACATCGTAGAGGTCACTGGTTCGAGTCCAGTACCGCCCACCCTTCTATCCCTTATGTTAGCTCTAAAATAGGTCCAGGAGAGGGAATTCCTGGATCTATTTTGTGCCTTCACAAAATGACAGCGTTGGGGCCACTTGTTCGAGTCCGGTATTTGTACCCTTATATTAGCCCTAATTCAGAATCAGAGGTCTCGCCTCCCAGGCTATCGTTCTACCCTTGATCGCCGCTCCGTGCTTCCATTATAGCACGTGGGCTATGTAGGGGCCGTGTCAAAACTGGGAGTGCTGACGATCCTTCCCGACGCGCAACGCGGCGCAGCCTGGATTTGATCGTCCGTATCGCGGGTCATGTGTGGGATTCGCGTATGGCGACCCGAAGACACGCCTCGGCCTGGCCCGCCTCCTGACGGCTACCTGCCCTGGTCAGCTAGTCTGCGCAGACAGCGGTGCCTGTATAAGACGGATCGCTCGGGCTGTGGCAGGAACTGGTGTCAAACCGGTTCCCACCGCTATCAACTAAATGCCGGCTCCTGCCATCGGCTCCCGCGCTGAGGATTCTGAGACGCGGGCTTCCCCTTGCTGCTGAATCAGTTTGGCGACGACCCCGGTCCAACCGGTCTGATGGCTGGCGCCGACGCCCGCGCCCGTGTCGCCGTGGAAATACTCATAGAATAGAATATAATCGTGCCAATACGGGTCGCGCTGCAAGATCTCCTGCCCGCCGAAGACCGCGCGCCGCCCGGTGCCGTCCCGCTCAAAGAGGCTAATCAGCCGGTTGGACAGGTCGGCGGCAATTTCCAGCAACGTCAGATATTGCCCGGACCCAGTGGGGCACTCGACCTTGAAATCGTCGCCGTAGTAGTGGTGGAACTGCTGCAGCGACTCGATGATCAGGTAATTGACCGGGAACCAGACCGGCCCACGCCAGTTCGAGTTGCCGCCGAAAAGACCGCTGTTCGACTCTCCCGGCTGATATTCTACGGCATACCGTCCGCCACCAGCATCGAAGATGTAGGGGTGGTCGGCGTGGTAGCGCGAGAGGGCGCGAATTCCGTGAGGCGATAGGAACTCGGACTCGTCCAGCATCCGCCGCAGCACCCGCTTCATGCGGTGGCCGCGCAGTAGAGCCAGCAGGCGGCGCGCGCCCATGCCCGTTTCTTGCCAGTGGGAGACCAGTCCGGCCAGTTGCGGCCGGTGCTTGAGGAACCACTCCAGGCGTTGCTTGAAATCGGGCAGCATGTCGAGGACCTGCGGTTCCATGGTCGTGACGGCGAACAGCGGGATCAGGCCGACCATCGAACGCACTTTGAGCGGGATGTGCGTGCCGTCTTCCACATGCAGGACATCGTAGAAGAACTCGTCTTCCTCGTCCCACAGCGCGATGCCTTCGCCCGCGATATTGTTCATCGCCTCGGCGATATACAGGAAGTGCTCGAAGAACTTGGTGGCGATATCTTCGTAGACTCGATCACCGTCCGCCAGTTCCAGAGCGATAGCCAGCATGTTCAGACAGAACATGCCCATCCAACTGGTGCCGTCGCTTTGCTCCAGGTGGCCGCCCGTCGGCAGAGGCGCGCTGCGGTCGAACACGCCGATGTTATCCAGACCGAGGAACCCGCCCTGGAAGATGTTCATGCCCTCAGAGTCTTTGCGGTTGACCCACCAGGTGAAATTGAGCAGCAGTTTGTGGAACACCCGCTCCAGAAACTCGCGGTCACTCACCCCGCGCTGCTGCTGATCGATCTTGTAGACGCGCCAGGCGGCCCAGGCCAGCACCGGCGGGTTCACATCGCCGAAGGCCCACTCGTAGGCCGGGATCTGTCCGTTAGGGTGCTGGTACCACTCGCGGCCCAGCATTATCAACTGCTGCTTGGCGAATTCCGGGTCGACCAGTGCAAGCGGGATGCAGTGGAACGCCAGGTCCCAGGCGGCGAACCAGGGATATTCCCACTTATCGGGCATCGAGATAATATCGGCGGTATTCAGATGGGTCCATTCGCTGTTCCGTCCGTGCTTGCGCACGCTCGGTGGGGGCGGCTGGCCGGCATCCCCTTGCAACCACTCGCCGACATCATAGTAGTAGAACTGCTTGGACCAGAGCATCCCCGCGCACGCCTGGCGCTGCACCAGGCGTGCGTCGTCGCTCAGCGCGGGGGGCTGGAGGGCGGTGTAGAAAGCATCGGCCTCCGCTTGCCGTTGCGTGAAGATCGCGTCGAACTCGGCAAAGGGATCGGCGGGCAAATCGGCGGTGCTGCCGCCGGTCAGGCGCAGCCGCACGGTGGCCGTTGCGCCGGGGCTGATCAGCATCCGGTAGTGGCCGGCGGCTTTCGTGCCTTCCGCGGCGGGATTAACGGCAGCGACCTGGCCCTGCACCACGGCATTGTTGATCCCATCTTTGACATAACGTGAAGAGTTGGCGGCCCCGTAGAGCCGCTCGATATTAGTCTCATTCTCGGTGAAAAGCAAATCCGGCGTACCCTCATACGCAAGGACGTAGCGGCCCAGGCCCTGCCCTTCGGCGGCGATCATGCTGCCGCGCCCGTCCGGAGAAGACTCCGCCCGGCACAGCAGAGGGCGCGCGGGGTCGGCACTCCAGCTCCAGGTGTTGCGGAACCAGAGCACCGGCAGGATATGCAACTCCGCGGCGTCCGGTCCCCGGTTCACCGCGCTGATACGGATGAGGATGTCCCTGGGGCCGGCTTTCGCGTACTCGACAAAAATATCGAAATAGCGATCCTCGGCGAAGATCCCGGTATCCAGCAGCTCGTACTCCGGGTCCAGTTTGCCGCGCCGCCGGTTGGTCTCCACCAGATCGGCATAAGGGAAAGCGCGCTGCGGGTATTTATAGAGCATCTTCATGTAGGAGTGTGTCGGCGTCGAGTCCAGGTAATAGTAATACTCCTTCACGTCCTCGCCGTGGTTGCCCTCTTCGCCGGTCAGTCCAAAGAGCCGCTCTTTGAGGATCGGGTCCTGGCCGTTCCAGAGCGCGAGGGCAAAACAGAGCCGCTGCTGGTCGTCGCTGATCCCGGCCAGCCCATCCTCGTTCCAGCGGTAGGTGCGCGAGCGGGCGTGGTCGTGCGGGAAATAGCGCCAGGCGGTGCCGCCGGCGCTGTAATCCTCGCGCACGGTGCCCCAGGCGCGTTCGCTGAGATAGGGACCCCAGCGCCGCCAGGCCCGCCCGGCGCTTGCCAGGCGTTCGTGTTCCGCCGTCATGATAGGTCTCCTTGTACCGGCCCGCGCCCGGTCAATTTCCGCCACGCTGAGCGACTCCAGGATCACCGCTACGTCCCGCACAGCCCCGCGGGCACGTTGACGATGTACTCCGGATCCTCTACATGGTACTCGGTCAAGTAACCGTGGCGCAAGTCGATCCCGCAGTCCGGCGTGCCGCCGATTCGTTACACCCAGTTCTCTACATTGGACACCGGCTCCTGGTGGTCGCGTTTTCTCGATCTCTTTGTTCGGTCCGGCCTTCGAGAAATTGAAAGACCAGGATCAGGGCGCAGCGGGCGGGATCAAGGGCTGAAGGATCTGCCCCAATACGCCGCCGATCTGCGCGCCCCGGCCGCGGCAGAGCGCAAAGCGGGCCAGGCGCATCACTCCGGCGAGTATGAGTCGTTGATCATTTAGGCGATGGAAACCGGGCAACCCCGCGTCATTTACGGTAACGTCGCCAACCACGGCCTGATCAGCAATTTGCCCGCGGGCTGTTGCGTCGAGGGACCTTGCCTGGTGAACAAGAACCGCATCCAGCCGATCCGCAGCGGCGCGCGGCCACTCCACCTGGCCGCGCTGATGCAGATCAACATCAACATACGGCGGTGGAACGGCACCTCGACCAGATCTGGTCGCTGGTGGACGACCTGAGCGCTGAGCGCCGCGCACGCATCCTGACTGCCGGTCTACACTTGACCGGCCCCAGGTACCTGACGAGGGAGTGATTGATGGACGAGCACGCGCTCTTCGCCGCGCCCCACCGCCGGCGCAATCCCCTCACCGGCGAGTGGCTGCTGGTCTCCCCCCAGCGCACCGCCCGCCCCTGGCAAGGTCAGCTCGAGGCTACCCCGCCCGACCAGCGCCCCGCCTACGACCCCGCCTGCTACCTCTGCCCCGGCAACGAGCGCGCCGGTGGTGCGCGCAACCCCGACTACACCGGCACCTTCGTCTTCGAGAATGACTTCGCTGCCTTGCGCCCCACCACCCCGCCCCAGGAACTGACCCGCGGCCTGGCCGACCAGCCCCCCCTCTTGCACGCCGAGAGCGAGCGCGGCCTCTGCCGGGTCGTCTGTTTCTCGCCCCGCCACGACCTCACTCTGGCCGGCATGGATCTCCCGGCCCTGGAGCGCGTCGTGGCGACCTGGACCGTCCAATACAGCGACCTGGGCGCCCTGCCCTGGGTGCGCCATGTCCAGATCTTCGAGAACCGCGGGGCCATGATGGGCGCGAGCAATCCCCACCCCCACGGCCAGATCTGGGCCAACGAGCGCTTGCCCAACGAGCCGGCCAAGGAACTGCGTGAGCAGCGCGCCTACCACGCCACCGGCGGGGGGTGCTTGCTCTGCGACTACCTGGCCCTGGAACTGCGCGCGGGCACGCGGCTGGTCTGCCGCAACGCGCACTTCGTGGCCCTGGTGCCCTTCTGGGCGGTCTGGCCGTTCGAGACGCTGGTGCTGCCCACGGCGCACGCCGGGGCGCTGCCCGATCTGGACCCGGCGGCGAGCGCCGGGCTGGCCGACATCCTGCGGCGGGTGAC
>JAICKM010000731.1 GCA_025927935.1 Chloroflexia bacterium
TCGCGGTAGGCAGCGCCAACCCCGGCAAGATCGCCGCCGTGCGCCAGGCCGTGGCACGCTACTGGTCGCGGGCCACCGTCGAGGGCATCGACGTGCCGTCGGGTGTGCCCGACCAGCCGCGCAACGATGCCGAGGGCGCGCGGGGCGCGGTGCTGCGCGCGGACGCCGCCCGGCGGGCGCGGGATGCCGACCTCGGCATCGGCCTCGAAGGCAGCAGCGACGAGCATCCGTGGGGCATGTATACCGTGGCCTGGGTGGCGGCGGTGGACCGCGCCGGGCGGGTGGGGCTGGCGAGCACCGGGCGCTGCCCTTTGCCGACCCCCGTGGCCGCGGGCATCCGCGCGGGCGGCGAACTCGGCCCGCTGGTCGACGCTCTGCTCGGCGAGGCCAACACCAAGCATCGGGGCGGGGCCAGCGCGGCCTTCACGGCGGGCCATGCCGGGCGCATCGACTCGCTGGCGGGCGGCGTCGTCTACGCCTGCGCGCCCTTCCTTACCCCGGCCTATTTCGGCCCGGCGGCCATGGGCCGGGTGGACGATCTGCTGGCCCGGCTCGCGGATGCGCGGCCCCTGCGCACTGCGTACACGCTGGTTTTCCTGCGCCGCCCCGATGGGCGCGTGCTCGTGCTCCACCGCACGCGCCCACCCAACGCCGGGCGGCTGAACGGCGTGGGCGGCGGTATCGAAGCGGGCGAAGATGTGCTGCTGGCCGCGGCCCGCGAGGTGCGCGAAGAAGTGGGCCTGGCCGTCCAACCGCGGCTGAGTCTGGCGCTCACCCTGTGGGACGCCGGGCGCACGGCGCAGGGCCTGCCGCCGATCCTGCTCTACGTTTGCCGGGCCGCTGTCACGGCGGCAGCCGCCGCCCAGGTGCCCGCCGCCTGTCCGGAGGGCGCGCTCTCCTGGGTCGATCCGCAGACCGTCGCCGATCTGGACGTGGTGCCCAACCTGCGCGTCGTGCTGCCGCTGCTGTTAGGGCAGGGCGCCGGGGCCGGGGCGCTGGCCGGCACTCTCTGGTACGAAGCCGGGTGGCAAGGGGGCCATTATTTGATTCACGCGCCGGATGGGCCACTGCGCGGCCCCATTCCCCCCTGATCGGGCCGGGCACCGTGGCCCGCAGGCCGATTCCTATAGGGATTGTAGGACTCTTTGGGGGTCTCATACCCGTATCGTCCTATTGCTCTTGTGCGTTGTTTATATTAGAATAGTACAAAGGGCAGCAGGGGCCGCCCGGTCAGGACAGGCCCGCCGCAGCCGCAACGGCGCGGATAGGTCTGGCTGATAACCTGTCTCTGCAATACTGGGCGTCCCCAGGGTAGCGTGTGTCTTACATGCCGCTCTGGGGACGTTGTGTATTTATTGCCGCGCCCACCCGTGTGTTCCAGCTCCGTCATGCCCACTCGGGCCGGACAACCGGTCCCCTACCCCAGGCTACCGGGCGTTTCCGCCGGTCGCCTCGGCGACAAAAGCAACCAACCTGCCCAGTCAGCCGTATTTATAGTAAGACACCTGTTCTATCCTAGGCAGGATGGTAGCCATACCCAAGCTCCGATCTGATACCGATCTAGTACTGTAGCAGCCGGGCAGGAAAGGGAAAGGTGATCCGCTATGGATCTGATTCGCAAACTCGAAGAGTATCGTGCGCAGGAACAGGCGCTCGCCTGGGAAGGCACCTTCGCCGATTACTTCGAGATCGTCAAGCAGCAACCGCATGTGGCCCAGCTCTCGCACGCCCGTGTGTTCAACATGATCATGAGCGAGGGGGTGGAAGTGGGCAAGCGCGGCGAAACGCGCTACAACTTCTTCAACACCGAGATCTTCGGTCTCGACCGCCCGCTCCAGCAGATCGTGGAGTATTTCAATTCGGCGGCCCAACGGCTGGAGGTGCGCAAGCGCATCTTGCTGCTGATGGGGCCGGTAGGCGGCGGCAAATCGACCATCGTCAGCATGCTCAAGCACGGCATGGAGCAATACAGCCGCACCGAGCGCGGCGCGGTCTACGCCATCGCCACCTGCCCGATGCACGAAGAACCGCTCCACCTGATCCCGCAGAGCTTGCGTGCCGACTTTGAGCGCGAGTACGGCATCTACATCGAGGGCGATCTCTGTCCGCGCTGCCGCTTCGACCTGGAACACACCTGGGAAGGGCACATCGAGCGCGTGCCGGTGAAGCGCATCGCCATGAGCGAGAAGCATCGTATCGGCGTCGGCACGTTCACGCCGTCCGATCCCAAGAGCCAGGATGTTTCGGAACTGGTCGGCTCTATCGATCTCTCGACCATCGGCGAAGTCGGCTCGGAGAGCGACCCGCGTGCTTACCGCTTTGACGGCGAGCTGAACATTGCCAACCGGGGCATCATGGAATTCATCGAAATCTTGAAGTCGGATGAGCGCTTCCTTTATGTGCTGCTCACGCTGTCGCAGGAGCAAAACATCAAGACCGGGCGCTTCAGCATGATCTACGCGGACGAGGTGATCGTCTCGCACACCAACGAGAGCGAGTACACGGCCTTCGCCGCCAACAAGAAGTCGGAGGCGTTGCAGGACCGCGTCATCCTGGTGCGCGTGCCGTATAACCTGCGTGTCAGCGACGAGGTGCGCATCTACGAGAAGCTGCTCAAGCAAAGCTCGCTGCAAAGCGTGCATATTGCCCCCCACACCCTGCGCGTCGCCTCGACCTTCGCCGTGCTGTCGCGGCTGGAGCCGTCCAAGAAGGCGGGCATGAGCCTGATGAAGAAGCTCCGCCTCTATGACGGCGAGGACGTGGAAGACTTCAAGATCAAGGATGTCAAGGAACTCCAGGAAGAGTCGGTGCGCGAGGGCATGGAAGGCATCTCGCCGCGCTATATCATCAACCGGCTGTCGAGCGCGCTTGTCCGCGAGGGCATCACCTGCATCAACCCCATCGACGCCCTGCGTGCCCTGCGCGACGGCCTGGAGCAGCACACCAGCGTCACCCGCGAGCAGCGCGACCATTATCTGAACCTGATAGCCGAGGCGCGCAAAGAGTATGACGAACTGGCGAAGAAGGAAGTGCAACGCGCCTTCGTCTATTCCTACGAGGAAGCCGCGCGCACCCTGCTCAACAACTACCTGGACAATGTCGAAGCTTACTGCAACAAGCAGAAGCTGCGCGACCCGATCACCGAAGAGGAGATCGATCCCGATGAGGGCTTGATGCGCGCCATCGAGGAGCAGATCGGCGTCTCGGAGAACGCGAAGAAGGCTTTCCGCGAGGAGATCCTAATCCGCATCAGCAGCCTGGCCCGCCGCGGGCAGAGCTTCGACTACACCAGCCACGAGCGGCTGAAGGAAGCGATCGAAAAGAAGCTGTTCGCCGATCTGCGCGACGTGGTCAAGATCACCACGTCGGCACGCACGCCCGATCCGGAGCAACTGCGCAAGATCAACGAAGTCGTCGACCGCCTGGTGCGCGACCACGGCTACTGCACGGTCTGCGCGAACGCGCTCCTGACCTACGTCGGCTCGCTGCTCAATCGATAGCGACGAGTGGTCAGTGGTCCGTGGTCGGGTATTGTAAGTGCCGGAAGGAATAACCCCGCCCAGATACCCACCCCCACCCCTCATAAATAAAAAAGAACACCCACCACA
>JAICKM010000166.1 GCA_025927935.1 Chloroflexia bacterium
AGGGAAGGAACGAAGGGCGCGAAGAACGGGATGCATGTTAATCGCCCAGGTGCCCTCTGCCGGAAAATCCACCACCCGAACCCTTAAAAACCTCTGCGCCCTCGGCGTCTCTGCGGTGCGAATCCGTCACGCCCAGCAAACTCAGTGGCCCTCGACGACGACCTCGGCGCGGGTGGGCTGCATGGCGGGGCGCGGCAGGGCGAGGGTGAACGCCGTCTGCGCGCCGGGCGCCAGGGGGTCGGGCGGGCCGTCGGCCTCGTTGGCGTCGAGCAGCACGCCCGCGGCATCGTAGACGGCGGCGTAGAGGCGCAGCGGGCGGGCGGTGCGGGCGCCGGTGTTGGCGATCTGCCCGGTCAGCATCCAGGGGTCCGCGGGGCCGGCGGGCGGGCGCAACACGGTGTCCACAGCCTGCAAGTCATGGTATACCGTCTCGGCTTCGCCCGACACGTCGAAGGGGCGGAGATCCCAGCGGATGTCGCTCCAGGCGGGCGGCGGGTGGGCCAGTTCCATGCGGAAGGGCAGGCGCACGCCCGGCGTGAGCAGGCCGCTGGGATAGTAGCGCGAGTGCGCCTCACCCAGCGTCGTGCCCGCGGCATCGGCCAGCGTGGCGGTCACTTCCACGCCCCGGCCCCGGTCCCCGTCGTTGCCGATGACACCCACCAGGCCGCGCGTGCCCGCCCGGTCGGGGTAGGTGGCCTATGCCGCGATGTCCAGGTTGCCGGCGGCGCCGGCCGCCGTGGGCACCGCCGTGGGGCCGGCGGCCGGCGCCGGCCCGAACCGGCCAGGGGCCGCCTGGCTCAGCACGATGATCCCGATCCCCAGAAACACGATCAACGTGGCCGCAGGCAGGCAACCGCGCCGGTCCGGGCCACCGGCGCCGTGCGGCAGGATATGGGGCGGCGCCGGTGCCTCTTTAGAGGCAGGCGGCCGCCCGGCAGCGCGACGGCTGGGGCGCGGGCGCCGGGGTTGCGGCGGCCTACCGCGCACCGGGGGCGGGCCACCGGCGTTGCAGCGCGCGGCTCAGCCGGCCGACAAACGCCAGCGCCAGCAACGCGATTTCCGCCGGGACCGGGCCGATGATCAGCGCAATCACGATGGACGGCAGGAACATGAGTGGGGCGATGGTCGAGCGGTAGGTGTTGTAGCGGATCACCTGCGGGTCCAGGTCCGCGGCGATCAGCCGGTGCCCGCGCACGGCGTACAGCCAGAGGCTCAATTTCAGCAGCGAGGTGAGGAGCTGCACCCCGTCATAGAAGAGGATCGCAAATGGCTGGTCGCCATACTCGGCCAGCAGCGCCGTGGGCACCGGGATGAAGGCAATGCACAGCAAAAACGCGAGATTGAGCCAGATGAACCGGTAGTCATAGCGCCGGATGTACTGGAAGGTGCGATGGTGGGCCGCCCAATAGGTGGCGATCACAAAGAAGCTGAGGACATAGGAGAATATCTGCGGCAGCATGGCGTTCAGCAGGGCGGGCCATTGCGCGGGGTCGAAGGGATCGGTCCGTTCCGGCGGGCGGATGTCGAGCACGAGCAAGGTGATGGCGATGGCGAACACGGCATCGCTGAAGAAGATGAGCCGCTCCAGGCCCAGGCTCTCCTCGGCGGCGGTTTCGGCGGTGGGACGACTCACGGCCATCGGTATGTGCGGGGCAGGCCCGCGCTCTCCTTCCGGGTGGACTCGGGTGTGGCGGGGCTATTATAGCGCAGGCGCGGGGTTTTGCCTAGGTACGGACAGCGATACCGCCCGGCCGTTGCTCTGTATTGCGCGAGAAGAAGGGGTGGGGAAGACGGGACTCGAACCCGTACGCCTTGCGGCACATGATCCTAAGTCATGCTCGGCTGCCAATTACGACACTTCCCCCGGAGGCCGCCCGGCCCGCGCCATGGCGCAGCCGGTGCGGTTTTATTATACCCGAATTGGCGCGCGTTGGCTATTGGGCCAACGGCGGGATCCGGGGCGCAATCGCGCTACTTACCCGCCAGGGTTGGCGGGTAACGGCGACCTTACCCGCCAGATGCCGCCGGCTGGCCGGCCCGTCAGGATCGGGTGGCGGGCAACGCGACGGGCGGGCGCTCAGCCGGCGGGGCCGAGGAAGGCGGCGACGACGGCGGGGTCGAAGTGGGTGCCGGCCTGGGCGTGGATGTAGGCACGCACCTGGGCTTCCGGCCAGGCGGCGCGATAGGGCCGGTCGGACAGCAGGGCGTCCCAGACATCGACCACGGCGAAGACGCGGGCGGCCAGGGGGATGGCCGCGCCGCGCAGGCCGCGCGGGTAGCCGGTGCCGTCCCAGCGCTCGTGGTGGCAGTAGGGGATGTCGAGCGCCGGGCGCAGGAAGGCGATGGGCGCCAGCAGTTCGTGGGCGTAGACCGGGTGGCGGCGCATGACGGCCATTTCATTGGCGGTCAGCGGGCCGGGTTTCAGCAGGATGGCGTCGGGGATTGCCATCTTGCCGATGTCGTGCAGCAGCGCGCCGCGGCGCATCTGCACCAGGTCGGCGTCGCTGAAGCCGAGGGCGCGCGCCAGAGCGAGGCTGCGTTCGGTCACGCGCTGGGTGTGGCCGAGGGTCTCCCGGTCGCGCAGGTCGAGGGCGCGCGCCCAGCCCTCCAGCGTGGTGTCGTAGGCAGCGGCCAGTTCGTCATTGGAGCGCTGCAAGTCGGTGAAGAGGCGGGCGTTGTCGATGGCGATGGCCGCCTGTCCGGCCAGCGTGCCCAGGAAGTCGCGCCAATCGGGGGCAAAGGTGCGTGGCGCGCGCTGATAGACTTCGAGCGCGCCCAGCACGGCGCCGCGCACGATCAGCGGCACGACATAATACGCCTGGAAGCCTTCGGCGGCGGCGAGATCGGCCCGCAGGAAGTCCCGCGCATTCGCCAGGTCGGGCACATCCAGCGCACGGCGCTCGCCCATGGCCCGGCCCGGATAGCCCGCCGCGGCGGGCAGATCGGGCCGGCCGGCGGGCGCCGTGCGGAAGCCGCGCATGGCGGCATAGGTCAGCGTGGGGCGGCCCGGCTCATGCAGCAGCACGGCGGCGGCATCGACCTGCATCTGCGCCATCACCTGATCCAGCACGACATACAGCGTGCCCGCCAGGTCGCGGCTGCCGGCGATAGCCACGTCGATGCGGCGCAGCGCGGTGAGGTGGGCGAGTTGGCGGGTGATCTGGGCCTGAGCGGCGCGCGGTTCGGTCACATCGCGGAAGACGACCACCGCGCCCGTGACCTTGCCCCCGGCCAGAATCGGCGCGGCGTTATACGCCACGGGGAAGATCGTGCCGTCCTTATGCGTGAACACATCGTCCTCCACCTGCACGGGCGTGCCCGCTCGCCACACGGCGAGGATGGGGCATGCGCGCGCCGGGTGCGGCGTACCGTCCGCGTGCTGATAGTGGATGCGGTCGTGGATGGGGACGCCCTCCAGTTCGGCGGCGGTCCAGCCCAGCATCTGCACGGCGGCGGGGTTGAGGAAGGTGCAGCGGCCGGCCCGGTCGATGGCATAGACACCTTCGCCCAGGCTGCCGGTAATGGCCTGGGTGAAGCTGAGTTGGTGGCGCAACCGGTCCTCCGCCGCTTTGCGGTCGGTGATATCGCGCACATGCGAGAGGATGCACGGCTCCCCCGGCAGGTCGAGCACCTGGACCGACAGCGTGCAGAGGCGCATTTCGCCCGACTTGCGGCGTAGCGGCACCTCGAAGTCATAGAGCACGCCCTCCGCCGCCATCACCGCCGCCGTCTGCTCGCGGGTGGCGGGGTCGGGCCACAGGCCGATCTCGGTGGCCCGTTGGCCGACCATGTCCTCGCGGCTGTAGCCGAAGAGCGCGGGCCAGCGGTCGTTCACGTCGAGGATGAGGCCGTCGGCCAGGCGGCTGATGATGATCGCGTCAGGGCTGGCCTGGAACGCCTTGGCGAAACGCTCCTCGGACTGGCGCAACGCGGCTTCCGTGGCGCGCAGGCCGGTGATCTCCTGGGCAATGACCACGGCTTCGCGCTGGTCGCCGGTGTCGCGTAGCACACTGCTGCTGGACAGGAAGCGTCGCGTGGCGCCGTCCGGGTAGGCGATGACCATCTCCGTGGGCAGGCTGGATTCGCCGTGGGCCAACGCGCGACTGGCGGGCAAATCGTCGAAGTCGAAGGGCCGCCCATCGGGCCGGTGGACCACGCCGCGCCGGTGCGGGTCCAGCGTTTGCCCGGCCAGTTGCCGGCGGGCCGCCGCGTTGGCCGGGGTCCAGCGTTCCGCGCCGTCCGCATCGCGCTCGCCGATATGGACGCCGACGGGCAGGGCGTCGAGGATACCGGCCAGGCGCGTGCGCTCGGCCTCGGCGGTCTCGACCAGGGCCAGGCGCTCCAGGGCCAGGCCGATATAGGTGGCCGCCGTGCGCAACATCTCGCGCTCGAACACCGTGCAATCGTGATAGTCGTCGAGCAGATAGGTCAGGATGGCGCTGACCGCCGCGCCGGCGCGCACCGGCACCAGCACGGCGGTTTCCGCCCCTTCGGCGGCGAAGAGGCCGGCGCTGGCGGCGGATGCCTGCCCGGCATGGACGACGACCAGGTCGCCGGTGGTGCGGGCCAGGTTGTGGGCGGCGGGGGTGTCGTAGGTCAGAGCAGCCAGGGTGGCGCGGGTGCGGGCGCTCGCGCCGCGCACGGCCATGAGATCGAAGCGGCGGTGCGCGTCGTCGAGGCACAGGAACGCGCCCGCGCGGGCGCCGACAATGGTCAGCACGCCATCGAGGGCCGCCTCGTAGCAGGCGGGCCGGGTGGTCAGGCGCAGCAGTTCGGCGGCCAGGTCGTTGAGCCCGGTCAGCGCCCGGTTGCGCTCGGCCAGTTCGGCTTCGCGCTGGGTATAACCGGGCAGGGGGCGAGCCACGATGCACGTGCCGGCGACCCCGCCGTCCACGTGCACGGCGCTGCTGCTCACGCGCACCAGTTGCGCCTCGCCCTCCGACCCGCCCACCAGCAGTTCGACCTCGCGTGTGGTGGTACACAGGTGCAGCGCCGCCGGAATCACGTCCACGCCCAGGCGCCGGGCGCGCCGATTGGCATACTGCACGCGCCCCTGGGCATCGAGCAGCCAGGCCGGATCGGGGATCGCTTCCAAGAGGGCGGCCGGCCACCCCTCCGGGGGCAGCCGCGCGAGGAGATCGTCCATCGGATTCCTCCGATTCGCACGAGGCGGGCCGGGTGCGGCCCGCCGGGCGGCGCGTCCGCCTCTGCGGTGGTCGCGCACCAGTTGCTCTATTCTACCGCCAACCGGCCCCTGGCACAACCGAGTGCTGAGTGCTGTTCGCGCAGCGGTGCCGCAGGCACCTTGCCGAGTGCTGAGTCGAGATGAGACGAGAGACGGGTGACGAGTGGGTTCGTAAGGCGGCAGGCGCGATGAATTGCGCCGCTACGGATGCGGGCGGTGGCCGCAGGGCAGGCGGAGTCCCGATTTTAATCGGGCCGCCGCCGCAGGCCGCGCGGACACGCCGGGCCGCCCCTGGGCCGATTGGGGGCCACATCCTGGGGCGACCGGGCGGACACGCCGGGCCGCCCCTACGTCTAATCACTCCACACTCGGCGCGAACGGGAGGAGGACGTGGAACACGGAGCCCTGGCCGAGAGTGCTTTCGGCCCAGACGCGGCCGTTGTGCAGTTCGACGATCTGGCGGACGATGGAGAGGCCCAGGCCGGTGCCCTGGATGGTGCGGCTGATGCGCGATTCGATGCGCGCGTAGCGGTCGAAGATGGCTTCCAGCGCCTCGGCGGGGATGCCCAGGCCCTGGTCGGCCACGCGGAGATGCACCTGGTCCGCCTCCAGCGCCGTGGTCAGGCGGATGGGGCCGCCCTGCGGCGAGTATTTGATGGCGTTGTTGACCAGGTTGGTGACCACTTGCACCAGCTTGTCGTGGTCGGCCACGAACTCCGGCAGCGCCGGGTCGGCGTCGAGCAGCAGCGAGTGGTGGGGCGCGGTGGGCTGGATCAGGTTGACCACGTTCTCGATGATGCGGTGCAGGTCGATCAGTTCGCGGTTCAGTTGCATCTTGCCCGACTCCATGCGGTCGAGATCGAGCATTTCGGTGATCAGGCGGCTGAGGCGGATGGCCTCCATGTTGATGTCGGTGGCGTACTCTTTCATCTGCAAGATGGTGAAGTTTTCGTCGCGCATCATGGCGCTGAAGCCCTGGATCACGGTCAGCGGGGTGCGGAACTCGTGGCTGACGATGGAGACAAAGTCGCTCTTGGCCCGGTTGAGCACCTGCAATTGTTCGTTGGCGGTCTGCTGGGCGGCCAGGGCGGCGGCCAGTTCGGCTTCGACACGGATGCGCGAGGTGATGTCGGTCGCCACGCCGACGATACCGGCGACCACGCCCGCCGCGTCGAACAGGGGCGACAACTGCGCCTGGAAAGTGCGCCCATCCATGGTCAGGATGGCGGCGTAGGGTTCGCCGGCCAGGATGTGCGGGATATCAGCGGCGAGCGTAACCAGATCGGGGAAGACGGCGGCGATGGGCCGCCCGACCAGGTCGCCGGGGCGCAAGCCGAGCGAGTTGAGCGCCCTGCCCTCGATGAGGGTGATGCAGCCGGCCAGGTCGAGCGCGAAGAGCACGACCGGCGCGCCGGTGGCGACGGCGTGGAGTAGTTCCTGACTGTGGCGCAGGGCCTCCTCGGCGCGGCGGCGCTCCTCGATCTCCAGGCGGGCGGCGGCGAAGAGCCGGGCGTTATCGAGCGCCAGCGACGCCAGTTGGGCCAGGCGGGTGAGCAGAGCAATGGACTCCGGGTCGAAGCGGCGGCCCTCTCGTACCTGGGCCACGCTGATCGCCCCGGCCAACTTGCCCCCGGCTTGCAAGGGCACGGCGACCATGGCATGCAGCGGCAGGCGCTCGAATTCGGGTGAGCGGTCGGACCAGGTGGCGTAGTCGTCGATCAGCACGGGACCGCCACCGGCCCGGATGCGGCCGGTGATGCCGCTGCCCTTAGGCATGTGGAAGCCCTGATAGCCGGTAAACAGCCCGGCGCCCACCTGGCAGACCATCGCGTCGTCCACCGGGTCAACCAGGGCGAGGAAGCAATCTTCGGTGCGCATGAGGGTCGCGGCGCGCAGCACGATGGCTTCGAGCAGGTTGGTCAGGTTGAGGCGGTTGATGATGCCCAGAGTCATCTCGTGGAGGGCGGCCAGTTCTTCGTTCTGGCGGCGCAGCGCTTCCTCCACCTGGCGGCGCTGGGTAATATCGGTCACCGCGCCCACGGTGCCCACAACGGTGCCCTCCGCGTCGCGCAGAGGCCGGGCGTTGATTTCGACCCAGAAGCGGCTGCCGTCGCGGCGGCGCATGTGGATGCTGTACTGCTCGGCCAGGCCGTCCATGCGGCGGCGGTTGCGGGCGCGCATGTGCGCCCAGTCCTCGGCGGGCAGGAAGAGCGTGTAGGCGGCGACGCCGATGATGTCCTCCACCGGATAGCCGGTCAGCTCGGCCATGCGCCCGTTGGCATAGATCACCACGTCGTCGGCGTCGGTGATGAGCAGGCCCTCGCCCAGGCTCTCGACAAAGGTGCGGAAGCGCGTCTCGGACTCGCGCCAGGCCGCCTCGGCGCGCTTGCGGGCGGTGATATCTTGAATGACGACTTGCACCGCCGGGCGGCCCAGGTAGGTCAGCGGCGCGGCGGTCGTCTCCACATCGAGCACCACGCCGTCGCGGCGGACGATCTGCTCCTCCTGGAGCGGGGCGACGGCGTTGGCCTCGCGCGCCTGTTGCATACGCGCCGCGGCGGCCTCGCGGAAGTCGGCGTGGACGAAGTCGAGCGCCGGGGCGCCGATCACCTCGTCCGCAGCACTCGCCCCCAGCAGGCGCACGCCCGCCGGGTTGCTGTAGACGATCTCCTCGCCGGCCACGACCAGGACGGCCACGGGGGCCAGTTCGACCAACTGGCGGTAGCGGTTCTCGCTCTCCTGGCGGGCGGCCTCGATCTGCTTGCGCCCGGTCAGGTTGCTAACCACGGCGATGGCGCCGATGATCTCGCCGTCCACCCGGCGGGGCGCCCCGGTGATCAGCGCGTGGACGATGTGGCCGTCGGCGTGCAGCAGGCGCGTCTCGTAGGTGGTGGCCGCCCCCGCCCGCCGCTCGGTCCACGCCTGGGCCAGCGCGGCGTGATCTTCAGGCAGGGTCACGTCGGCGGGCGACTTGCCCAGCAGCGCGGCGGGCGGATAACCGACCAGGCGCGCATAGGCCGGGTTAACGTACTCAAAGCGGCCGTCGGCGCCGGTGACGGTGAGGCCCTGGCCCATGGTCTCCATGACCTGCTGGGCAAAATAGCGCTGGGCCTGCGACTCGGCCTCGGCGCGCGCCCGGCCCGCCAGGTCCTGCTCGCGCTCGATGTAGGGCGCCAGGATCGCGGCCAGCACGGTCAGCAACTGCAACTGCGGCGCGCCCAGGGGCCGGGGATCGGAATCGACCGCGCAGAGCGTGCCGAAGAAGCTGCCGTCGTGCAGGAGAATGGGCACGCCGATGTAGCTGTGGATCAGCGGCAGGGCCAGGGGCAGGGCGATGCGGGCGGCGCGCGGGTCGGCGCGGGTATCGGGAATGGCGAGCGGTTCCGGCTCGAGCGCGGCGGCGATGAGGCTGCAAAACATGTGCGGCAGCGGCAGGATGCTGCCCGGCACGACGGCACAGCCGCCCGGCAGGTTGTGGGCGGCCACGATTTCGGCGGCGCCGTCGTCGAGGTGGATGCGCGCGCAAAAGGCCGTGCGCATGCCCAGTTGGGTTGTCACCAGCGGCAGCACGGTGTCCAGCGCGCCGCTCAGGGACGGGAACCGTTGTCCCACCAGGGCCGCCAGCGCGCCAAGCGCACCGGCGGACGCGCCCAGGGCATCCTCGTCCGGCGCGGAGCTGACGGGATCGATCATGTGTGTCATCCAATCCTCGCGGGGCCGCGGCCCGGTCGCGAGACCGGGGCCACACCCGGTCGCTTCGGCAAAAGTATACCGCGCCCGGCCCGCTAAAGCAAGCGGGGGCGGACTTAACCCCCATGGGGGCGGTCGTGGTGTCTATAGCTTAACGGGTTGGCGGGCGGATGGTCGCACGGCAGCGCGCTTGACAGCCCCGCCCGCCCCGGCTACACTACGTCCAACAGGGATCCCGCCTGCCACGTCCCAGGAGGTGTCGCATATGCCTGCACCGTCACCCGACCCCCGATTCGCGTCTCCCGGTGATCCGTCGCAAAATGCAGGCCACGCTTCCGCGCCGGACCAACCTCTCCCCCCGCCCCTCCCCGCCGCGGGGAGGGGAGTCGCGCCGGATGCAGCGGCGGTCAGCGTGGGCAACGTGGATTCGCAGGGCGGCGGAATCGCCATCGGACCCGGCGCGACGGTCAACGATCAGCGCAAGTACGAGTACCACCTGCCCGCCGCGCCGCCCACCGGCCCGGCCTTCGTGGTGCCCTACCCGCCCAATCCGCTCTTCACCGGGCGCGACGCCGAACTGGTGCGCATTGGGGAACTGCTGGACGGCGGGCAATCTGTGGCGGTAGTGGGCACGGGCGGGCTGGGCAAGACGCAACTGGCCGCCGAGTACGCGCACGCGGCGCGCGCCCAGTATCCGGGCGGGGTGTTCTGGCTGAACATGGAGCAGGCCGAGGGCATCGCCGGGCAGGTGGCGGATCTGGCCGGCCCGCGGGGCCTGAACTTGCCTGCCGCGCCCGCGCTCGACTTCCAGGGGAAGCGAGATGCGGTCCGCGCTGCCTGGGAAGAACCAGTGGCGCGCCTGCTCATCTTCGACAACCTCGAAGACCCCGCCGTCTGGCGCGAATGGCAGCCTAAAGGTGGCCGCGCCCGCGTGCTGATCACCAGCCGCCGCTGGCACTGGGGCGCGACGAGTGGCGTAGAGGCCCTTCAATTACAGCCCTTGGGTCGCCCGGCCAGCCAGGAACTGTTGCTATCCCCCCGCGCCAAAAGCAAGAAGACGATCGCCGCCTCCCTGCTGGCTGACCCAGCGACCGCCGCCGACGCGGATGCCATCTGCGAGGCGGTGGGCGACCTGCCGCTAGCGCTGGCCCTGGCCGGGGCCTACCTGGAGCTGACCCCTAGCGTGGATCTGCCCGCCTATCGGGAGCAGATCACGTCCGCAGCCCTGTTGCACCTGGAACTGGACCTCGTCGGTCTGGAGGCCGATCTGCCCACCGGGCACGAGGAGAGCATTCTCGCCACTTTCGATTTGAGCTACAGGCGGCTAGCTGTGGACGATACTTTGGCTGGCACGCTGCTGCATCGCGCCGCCCGGCTGGCCCCCGCGCCCATCCCGCGCCGCCTGCTGCTCCGCGCCGCCGGCCTCGATCCCGACGATGCCCAGGCCCAAGTGAAGGCGGACCACGCGCTGGACCGACTGACGGGGCTGGGGCTGATCGAGCCGCTGGAGGACGGTCGCCTGCGCCTGCACCGATTGCTGGCTGCCTTCGTCCGCCCCCGCACTCCCACTCCGGCGGAAGACAGCACGGCGGTCGGAGTAGCTTTAACTGTTGAGGCGCATGCTATTAATGAAGAGGGCTATCCACTACCTGGGCTGCCGTACCTACCGCATCTACGTGAAGTGACTGCTGCATATCCATGTGTTGACGATATAGCGGTCTCGCTTCTCCATAACCTGGGCTACCTAATGAGAATACAGGGCGAATTAGGACCAGCACATTCAATCTTAGAGCGTGCGCTTGCAATACAGGAACAATTATATGGTTTGATGGATGCGAAGGTTGTTGTACATCTCAAAACCTTAGCAAATCTTTTTCAGGAGCAAAATGAATTAGACTCTGCTCGTCCGTTGTTGGAACGAGCCTTAAGCATATGCGAACAGAATTTTGAGTCTAACGACGTCAACATTGGTACTATTCTCAACGATCTAGGTTACCTAATGACTAAACAAGGTGATTTAATTAATGCCAAACCTTTATTAAAGCGCGCGATTGCTATTTATACACACTATCAT
>JAICKM010000545.1 GCA_025927935.1 Chloroflexia bacterium
CATGAGCCGGCTATATCGAACCAGGGAGGCAACGAAAAGGATGAAGGCAGTTCGGCGGATCTTCGGGGTGTTGTCAACGGTCGCCATGCTCGGTGCGCTGCTGGTGCCGGCAAACGGGGCCATGGTCCAGGCGGCCACGCCCGCCGGGGGCACGGTGACTTCGACCAGCCCAACCCTTACCTATAGCGGCGGCCCCTATGTCGTCGCCAATCCCTCGGCCCAGACCGGGGCCGTGATCTGCAACGCGGTCTTGCCCTGCGACGACTTCGCGCTGACCGTGACCGTGCCCGCGGGCTACGAGACCGGCCACAATCTGACCGTCAACGTGCAGTGGCCGACCACGACGGCCGATTTTGATCTCTATGTCCTCGACGCGAGTGGGGCCGAATTGACGTCATCCGCTTCGTCCAGCGACCCGGAAGCTGTCATTCTACCGGCGGCGAGCGGGAGCTATACGATTCGCGTCGTCCCGTTTGCTCCCCTTGGTGACACATTCCAGGCTACGGTGGCCCTGGTGAATAAGCCCGCCGCGCCCCCGCCCTCGACCGAAACCGCGCCGGGCTACCAGAATTATGCCGCGCCGAACGGCCTGGGCGTGGATGCCGGGGAACCCTCGATTGGCGTGAACCAGCGGACCGGGAAGGTCTTCTTCCAGTCGGGCCTGCAAACCCTGCGCGTCACCTTCAACGACAGTGCCGCGCCGGCCACGGCCACCTGGGAAGACAGGAGCGCACCCAACGCGGTGGCGAGCCTCGATCCCATCCTGTTCACCGATCCCGCTACCGGGCGCACGCAGGTGTCGCAACTGACCGGCCTGGATAGCCTATCCGCCGTCACCGACGACGACGGCGAGAGCTGGCTGCCGAGCCAGGGCGGCGGCATTCCGTCTGGCGTGGACCACCAGACCGTGGGCGCCGGGCCGTATGCCCAGGCCCTGCCGGTGCAGTTGTATCCTGATGCCGTCTACTACTGCTCGCAATCCATCGCCACGGCCTTCTGCGCCCGCAGCGACGACGGCGGCCTCACCTTCGGCGTGGGCGTGCCGATTTATACGCTCGGCGACTGTGGCGGCCTGCACGGGCATGTGAAGGTGGCCCCCGACGGCACCGTCTATGTGCCGAACAAGGGCTGCGGCGGCCGGCAGGGCGTGGCCGTCTCCACCGATAACGGCCTCACCTGGACCGTCCGCAAAGTAAGCGGCAGCACGCCTGGTGACAGCGACCCGTCGGTCGGCATCGGCGCCGACGGCACCGTCTACTTCGGCTACCAGAACGCCGACGGCCATCCGCGCGTCGCCGTCTCGCACGACCGCGGCCAGACCTGGACCAACGACCAGGACGTGGGCGTGGCCTTTGGTATCCAGAACACCGTCTTCCCCGCCGTGGTCGCGGGCGATGCCAACCGCGCCGCCTTCGCCTTCCTGGGCACGCCGACCGGCGGCAATTACCAGGACACGGCCAACTTCCACGGCATCTGGCACCTGTATATCGCCCACACGTTTGACGGCGGGCACACCTGGGTCACCAGCGACGCGACGCCCAACGACCCGGTCCAGCGTGGCTCGATTTGCACCAGCGGCACCACCTGCGGCAGCGACCGCAACCTGCTCGACTTCATGGACATTACTGTGGACGCGCAGGGGCGTGTGCTGGCCGGCTATGCCGACGGCTGCATCGGCGCCTGCGCGCAGAGCGGCCCCAACTCGTTCAGCGCCCTGGGCACCATCGCCCGCCAGACCTCCGGCAAGCGCCTGTTCGCCCGCTTCGACCAGCCGGATCTGACGGACACGGCTGTCGTCGCCGATTACACCCGCCCGCACAGCGTTACGCTCAAGGCCACCGTGAGCAACATCGGCACGGCCAATGCGGGCAGCTTCGTGGTTCACTTCCGCGACGGCCAGACGCTCCTCGGCGAGAGCGCGCCGCTGACGCTGGCCGCGGGCCAGACGGCGACCGCGACCTACGTCTGGAACACGCAGGGGCTGCGCGGCAGCCATACCATCACGGCCATCGTGGATCCGTTTAACCGGGTCGCCGAGTCGAACGAGAACAACAACCAGTTCACCCAGACGCTCAACGTTCGCTAACCGGACGTACTGCCCGTCTGCACCACAAGCGCACACGCCGGCTCCATCTGGGGCCGGCGTGTTGCATTTGTGCGTCATGCTGCTTTGAATCCGACCTTGAACCGCAGAGGCGCAGAGGACGCAGAGATTTGGATAGGGTGTGGTATTCGGGTCTGCATCAACCCGAAGAAATATCACAGATACTGGTTATTTCAATGATCTCTGCGTCTCTGCGGCACGCATGAATGGGTGCCGGCTTACACAGGGCTGATCACGCGCACCAGGCCGGTGCGACCGTCCACTTCCACCATCTGCCCATCGCTGAGCAAGTCCGTGGCGCCGGGCGCGCCCACCACGGCGGGGATGCGGTACTCGCGGGCGACCACCGCGCAATGGCTGAGGATGCCGCCGGTGTCGGTGACGACCGCGGCGGCGGTCACGAACAGCGGCGTCCAGGAGGGCGTGGTGGCGGGGGCGACCAGGATGTCGCCGGGCCGCAGCTTGCCGGCATCCGCGGGGGTGCGCACGATTTTTGCCGGGCCGCGCACGCAGCCGGGCGAGCCGCCGGTGCCGCGCAGGGTACCCGGTTCCTGGGCGCCAGGCTGCGTGGTTCCGGCGAAGTTGGCCCAGGCACGGCCCAGTGCGTCGTGCTTACCCTGCTTCGGCGGCGGCGTGCCCAGCACCGGCGGGGGCGCCACGGCGCGGAAGCGCCCGATCTCCGCGCGCCGCGCCGCGACCAGCCTTTGCCGGGACCGCCCGCCGGACCGGGTGAGACTCGCGCGCACCTCGGCCAGGGTCAGGTAGAAGATGTCGGCGGGCTGATCGAGCGCGCCCGCGGCCACCAGGCGGCGCCCGCATTCTATGAACACCCGGCGCACCTCGTACATGCTGCGGAAATCGATCCAGAAGTTGTGATCCTCGGACAGCACCGTAGCGATCTGGGCAGCTTTCAGCAGGAACTCGAACTCGTGCAGCACGGGGCGCGGGTAGCCTTGCAGCCGGGCGCGCGCCGCGGCGATCAGCGCTTCGCGCTCCTGGGCGGCCACAGCTAACTCATCCAGCAGGGGGCGGTCCGGCTGCGCGATGTATTCCTTCAGGCTGGTAATCACCGGGCGCGGGTCTTCGATCCAGGCCGGCGTGTCGAGGCTCCAACTGTCGCCGCGCCGCCCGTAGACATCCAGGTAGGCGTTCAGTTCGGCCAGGAAGGTCCGGCCCTCCGGCGAACGTTCCAGAGTGGGGATCACAGCGGCAGCCGGCTGTCCGGCGAAGGCGATCAATACCGCCGGACTTGCCAGCACGCGCCGGCTCAACTGCCACAGCGCCTGACCGGTCTCCATCGTCTTGTTGGGGAAGCCTTGCAGCAGGCGATAGGCGTCGAGCACGCTCTGGCCCTCGAAGATTTCCTGGTACAGCGCACCGAACTGGCGGATCGCCGCGTACATGGGCGCGGCCAGCAGGAAGTGAATCTCCCACAGGCGGGTGATCCGCTCCATCGTCACGTCGAGGTGGCGCAGCAGGGCGGGCGGAGCGGCGCCGGCCAGGTCAAAGCCTTCCCAGTAGGCCACGTGCTCCAGAATCTCCGGCAGCCATTCATCGGCCCAGAGTTCGCCCAGGCGGGCCATATCGGCGCGCAGTTGCCCGACGGCGCGCACGCCGAACATCGCCAGTTCTTCGGGCGTGGCCGCGACCGGCACGATGGCCTGGTAGCGATAGGTGTTGATGTGGCGCACATGGATCGCCTGGATGGGGCGTTCCTGGGCTTGCGATGCGCGGGTCAGGCCGCGGGCCAGCGCCTCGCCGGCCACGGCGAAGACCAGCGGCGGCATCGGGTCGGGCCAATGCACCCGGTCGAACGTCCAGGCCAGGCGAGTATCGGCGGGATCGTCCCACATCACGGGACAATCCGGCAGGATGGCTGCGGTAGCGGGTATGGGCGGGGACTGGGAGGCGGTTGCGATCATTACGGGTTCCCTTCCGGGCGCGGCGGGTAAGGCGGCGCGCTTGTCCGCGAGTCGCCCGCTAGGCGGCTTGCGCCAGGGTCGTGATCGGCCGGCATTGCAGCAGGTGGAGTTGGCCGTCCTGGTAGGCGCACTCCAGATCCACCGCCCAGCCCATCGTCGTTTCGAGTTCCAGGGCCAGTTGGGCCAGCATACCGATCTGATCGCCGTCCAGCGCCGGTTGGTTACGCAGGAAGCGGGGCACCGTCACCTCCGCCGTGCCACCAGGCACGGCGACCGTCATCTGCCGCTTTTCCGCGATCTGCCTCCCGATCACGGCGAGATCGCTTTTGCGCACCGTGTAGGTGTCGGGCGTCACCGTGCCGCCGACGACACTCTCGCCCAGGCCCCAGCTCGCGTTGATTACGATGCGGTCGCGGGCGCCGGTCACGGGGTCGCTGCTGAAGACGACGGCGGAGACATCGGCCACGACCAGTTGTTGCACCAGGACGGCCACCGGCGCGCCCTGCGCGCCCAGGCCGTAGTGCTGCCGGTAGGCCAGCGCGCGCTGCGACCGCGCCGACTCCCAGCACCGCGTCACGGCGTCCACGACCGCGCCCGCGCCCGCCACATTGAGATACGTTTCGTGCTGCCCGGCGAAGGAGGCGGCGCCGCCATCTTCGTCCACTGCGGACGAACGGACGGCGACAGCGGGCGCATCGAGGCCGCTGCGCGCGGCCAGTTGCCCATAGGCCCGCACCAGTTCGTCGCGCAGGGATGCGGGCAACCGGACGGCGGATGCGCTCGCGGCTTTGCGGGCACGCCGCGATTCGTGCGCCAGTTGGTAGCTGGTCGTGGTCAGGCAAAAGCCGGGCGGCACCGGCTCGCGGGCGGCCAGGCGGCTCAGGTTGGCGGTCTTGCCGCCGACCAGCGCGGGATCATC
>JAICKM010000844.1 GCA_025927935.1 Chloroflexia bacterium
CTGGTCGCGCTGCAACGGCTGGCCGGGCGCCTGCCGGATGCCGAGCGCGTGCGCCTGGAGATGACCCGCGGCTTGCCGCATAACGTGACGACCGAGATGGACCTGGCGCTGTGGCAAACCGCTCGACGCATCCAGGCCGGCCCGGCGGCGCTAGCGCTGTTTCAGCGAACGAGCGCGGCGGACCTGACCGCGGCGTACCTGGTCGGGCGCCTCCCCGGTCCGGCCCAGGCGGCGATTGCCGCGTTCATGGACCGCTACGGCATGCGCGGCGTGGCTGAGATCGATCTGGGTCGTCCGCGCTGGCGCGAAGATCCGACGCACATTGTACAGGTGCTGCAAAGCTACATCCAGATCCCGCCGGAGCAAGCCCCGGATGTCCAGTTTAAGCGGGGCGCGGCGGAGGCCCGGCGCGCGCTGGGGCGGCTGATCGCCGAGGTTCGGCAGGAACCGGGCGGCGCAATCAAGGCCCGCGTGGCAACGGCGCTGGCCCGGCGTATGCGCATATTCACCGGTATGCGCGAAAGCCCCAAATTCACTATCATTCGCGTGTTTGGGTTGGTGCGTGCGGGCTTGCTACAGGCAGGCCAGGATCTCGTGGCCGCGGGCGTGCTGGACCAGGCGGACGATGTCTTCTACCTGCATCGGGCCGAACTCCGCGCGCTGGCCGCGGGCGACACGCGCAATTGGCGGGAGCTAGTCGCCGCCCGCCGGGCCACCTATGCGCGCGAACAAGCCCGGCGGCAGATACCGCGCCTGTTGCTCAGTGATGGAGAGGCTTTCTATGAAGGGATGCAAGGTGGCGCGGACGACGGGACGGGGCTGATCGGCAGCCCGGTGTCGCCGGGCGTGGTCGAGGGACTCGTCCATGTGGTGCGCGATCCGCGGGGCGCGCAACTCGCGCCGGGCGAGATCCTGGTCTGCCCGGCGACGGACCCCGGCTGGACGCCACTCTTCCTGGCGGCGGGCGGCCTGATCATGGAAGTTGGCGGGCTGATGACCCACGGCTCGGTGGTGGCCCGCGAGTATGGCATCCCGGCGGTGGTGGGGGTCCACGATGCGACGACGCGCTTGCAGACGGGCCAGCGCGTGCGGGTCGACGGATCGACCGGCCACATCGCTATCCTGGACGCCGCGCCCATGGCGGAAGCCGGCTAGGCGAAGATCGAGCGCCGTTGCGGATCGGTCAGGTCGCCCACGCCGTTCTCGCGCAGGGCAGCCACCAGCGCCGCCGATCCCTCGCGCTGGGCATATTCCCACTCGTCCAGGGTGATGCCGATGGCGACCAGCCATTGCACGAAGCCGCTGGGCAGCCGGAACAGCGGCGCCCGATCACTGGGTGGGGCAAAGAGCAAGACCTGTAGCGCGGAGTCGCTGTCGCGGATGATGGGGCCGTTCAGCGGGACGCGGTGGCCGCTGGCGAAGCCGTCGCCGGTGCTGAGCACGTAGGTGCCGATATTGTGCAGCAGGTCCACCGCCCAGGGCGCTTCCGCGGGAGTGTTCAGCACGACCTCGAAGCCCTGCCCGCTGAGATCGATGCCCTGGACAGCGGCGGCCGCCAGTTGCTCCGCCGTCACCTGTTCGTTGGTGATGCTGTAATCGTCCACGTTGACCTCGCTGAGATCGGCGGTCCAGGGCAGCGAGAGGCCGCCCGTCACATAGGTCCAGCGTTGTGCTGGAATGACCTGGGCTTCGGGCGGGATCTCGGTCAGGTAGATGTAGGCGCCGTTTTCCGCCGCCGTGTCGCGCTGCACATAGACCTCGTTGAAATCGCCCCAGACGTGGCGGACGATGTCGTCGCGGATCTGCCAGATGCGCTCGAAGGTTTCGTCCTCACCGGAGGCGCCGGGTTCGGGAAGAATAATATCCATGCGTGCTTACTCCACGTAGCGGGCGTTCGGATCGATATCGAGCGTCCAATCATGCTGCAACCCGGCCTCGTAACGGAAGTAGGCTGCGGCGGCGACCATCGCGGCGTTATCCGTGCAGAGGATCGGCGGCGGGTACCGCAGAGTGATGTCAGGACCGAGTTTCTCGCGCAGGCGCTCGCGCAGGTGGGTGTTCGCCGCCACGCCTCCGGCGAGCAGCACGGTGCGCACCTTGTACGCGGCGGCGGCAGCCACCGTTTTGTCCACCAGGATCTCGACTGCCGCAGCCTGGAACGAGGCGGCAAAGTCAGCCACCGGCAGGCGCGGCTTCTCCGGCTTGGGTTTGGCGGTGCGGCGGTTACTCGCTGGGGCATCCGCCGCCTCGCCCTCGTCGCTCTCGTCCGGGGTCGGCACGGGCACGCGGGCTTCCTGCGGGCGCGGGCCGTCCACGCCCAGGCTGCCGCGGCCCGGCCGGGGCGGCGGTTCGTCGTCGGTACCCAGGTCTTCATCCTCGTCGGCGTCCAGCCAGCTTGACTGCTTGTGCGGCCTGGGCGCCGACTCGTCCAGCAGGTCGTCGATGGCCTGGTCCACGTCGTCCTCTTCGGTCCCCTCCTTGGGCGCGCGCCCGGCCTGCACGCTCTTGGGAATGGCGCGCACCTCGCGGTTCAGTGGACGGCGGGGCGGCGCCGGGCGGGCCGGGGTGGGGGCCGCCGGAGTGCTCGTGCGTTCGGGCGGAGCGGGGGGCGCCGGTTTCGCTGCCGCGGGCGGGGCCGGTGCGGTCCGCGACTCGGTCGCGCGGGAAGCCGGCGGGGAGGCCGGGCCGGGCGTAGTGGCCGGGCGCGTGGCGCGCGGTTGGGCGGGCGGCTCCACGGGTGTGGCCGGGGCCGGGCGGGCGGGTCGCCGCTCCTCATTCTCCGGTGGCGTCGCGCGCGATGCCGGCTTGGTCGGGGAGGCCGGGGCGACCGGTGGGCTGGGCTTCTTGCCGGGGGGCGGCTCGGCAGGCGGCTCGGCGGGCTGAGGGCGCCCGCGCAAG
>JAICKM010000973.1 GCA_025927935.1 Chloroflexia bacterium
CCAGGCGCAACTGATCAGCTTCGATGCGAACGGCGGCAACGTGCAGACGCTGGCATCGGGCCTGTCCTATGAGGCGCTGGCGAACGGCTTCGACGTGAACTGGGCGGAGCACACGCTGGTCGGCGGGCGCGCCCCGGAACTGCCCGGCGGCCTGCGCCCGGAAGAGATCTACCTCTACGATCTCGCCACGGGTACGGCCTCGCCGCCACTCGACAGCGGCCACGCGCCCAGCTTCAGCCCCACGCGCGACGCCCCACCGCAGCCGGCGCCCACCGCGACCGCAGCGCCGCCCGCGGCCAGTCCCACGCCCGGCCCTCCCCCTGCCGGGCAGTTGATCAGCACGCCCGACCCGCTGTTCTACAAGGTCTGGGAGCGGGTGGACCGCGCCGTGCGCGAGAATGCCGCCGTGCGCTCATGGATATGGGGGCCGGTGGGCCGCGCCGTGGAGCATGAGCCGTATGGCGGCGGCACCCGCCTGGTGCAGTATTTCGACAAGGCGCGCATGGAACTGAACCCGGCCGCCGGCGACAAGCCCGCCTACGTGACCAACGGCCTGCTGGTGGTCGAGATGCTCAGCGGGCGCGTGCAGGTCGGCCCGGCGCAGTACGAGACGCGCAGCCCCGCCCCCATCGCCATCGGTGGCGACGGCACAAGCAACCCCGCGCCGTCCTACGCCGCCCTGGCCCTCGTGGCCTCGCTGGCGGGCGAGAACCAGGCCCCGGCGGCCCTGGGCAGCCCCGTCACGGCCACCCTGAACGCCGACGGCAGCCGGGGCACCGGCACCTTCCCGGCGCCGCCGCGCATCGCCTATTTCGCGCCGCAGACCGGCCACAATATCCCCGACGTGTTCTACAACTTCCTGACCGCGCGGGGCAAGGTCTACAGCGACGGCGCTTATCGGACCGACGTGGTGCTGGACTGGGTGTTCACCGTGGGCTACCCGGTGACGGAGCCGTACTGGACGCGCATGTCCATCGCCGGGCAGGTCCGCAACGTCATGGTGCAGGCGTTCCAGCGCCAGGTGCTGACCTACATCCCCGATTACCAGGCGCCCTGGAATGTGCAGTTCGGCAATGTGGGCATGCAATATTATCAATGGCGCTACGGCAAGACCCCGTAGCGCCACTCGGCGGCGCGAGTTAGGCCGCGCCGCCACGGGGCGGGTTAATGCAGCAGAAGCAACAGACGAGCACACCGGCCGCCGCGCCCGATGCAGCGCTGGAAGCCGAGATCGCCGCGGCTATCGACCCCTGGCTGGCGCATATGCGCTGGCGCAAGGACTTCCCGGCGTGGCGCAAGCGGCGCATCTACCAGGAAGACTACCAGGCCGTGAACGTCGCCACGGTGCGCGCCGCCGTGCGCGGGCAGTTCGGCGGCAAGCGGCTGCTCGACCTGGGCAGCGGCATGGGCGGGCTGGCCGTGGCGCTGGCCCGCCAGGGCGCGGACATCGTCGGCATGGACTACAACCCGGCCTATTGCCGCATCGCCCGGCTGCGGGCGCGGCGCTATGGCGTGCGCCTGCCGCTGCTGGTCGGCGCGGGCGAACACCTGCCCTTCCCCGACACCGGCTTTGATGTTGTGGTCAATCTCGACGTGCTGGAGCATGTGGCCGACCCGGAGCGCGTGGTCAGCGAGATCGCCCGCGTGCTCAAGCCGGGCGGCGCCTGCCTGACCAGCGCGCCCAACCGCTTCGCCTTCCGCGACGCCCATTATCACCTGCCGGGCATCAACTGGCTGCCGCGCCCCTGGGCTGAGGCGATCATCCGGCGCAGCGGCCACTCTAAGGAGGAAGGCAGCTTGCTGACCGACCGCCAGGCGCTGTCGGCGCTTAACACCTACACCTGGGCGGGGTTCGCCGCCCTCGCCCGGCGGCACGGCTTGCACGCCGTGGACGCCGTGGAAGAACGCCTGCGCCGGGGCGAGATCCGCCAGCTTACGGGCGTGCGCCGGACTCTGCTGGATGTCGTGCGCCGCCTGGGGTTGCTGGGGCCGATTTATCGCGTCTATCGCTTCGGCTGGCAGGGTACGTTCCAGGCCCGGCTGGAAAAACCGCGCCGATGAAGGTGGCGCTCTACAACGTGACCACCACGACCAAAGTCGGTGGGGTTGAGACCTTTGTCTGGGAGATAGCGGCCCGGCTCGCCCGGCGCGGCTACCGCGTGGATGTGATCGGCGGGCGGGGGCCGGAGCGGCGCCCTGCCCCCGGCGTGCGCGTGGTCACGCTGCCCTACATCGACCGGGCGCTCTGGCGGCGCATCCC
>JAICKM010000382.1 GCA_025927935.1 Chloroflexia bacterium
AGCGGCGCGCACCGCTGGTGCTGGCGGCGCTGGGGGTGGCTCTGCTGGTATTGGGCGGGCTGGTGGGCTGCGACACGCCACGCGTCTTCGGCCCGGATGCGACGCCCACGCCGACAGAGACGCCCATTCCCACCGATACGCCCGGTCCCTCGCCGACCCCGGACGCCGTGCAGCCGGACGACATCGTCTATGTGCGGCGCTTCATCTTCGGCCTTAGCGGCGACCTCTACCTGGTTCACCCAAACGCGCTGGCCGCGCGGCAGATCACCACGTTTACCCGCGATCAGCCCAGCGCCGCTTCCGATTACCCGGTCTGGAGTCCCGATCGCAAGTCTATCGCTTACGCCAGCGAATACCGCGACTTGTATAACCTGGCGATCTGGAACCTGTATAAGATCGACCCCGAAGGCGCCGGGTCGCAGCAGATCACCGGCCTGCCGCAGCCCAACAACGGCTATTTTCCCGCGGCGCAGTCCAATGTGCCGGGCGTGAGCGTGTGGGCCTTGATGACGGCGCCGCCGGGCCTCAAGGTGCATGGCCGGGTGCTGGCGAACGGCAAGCCCGTGGCGGGGGCCGTGGTCATCTCCTGGCTGGGCCGCGGGTTCGTCCAGACCGACCAGAACGGCAACTATACGCTGACGGATGTGCCCGCGGGCCGGGGCTGGATCAAGGCCACCGGCGAGCCGGGCGCGGGCTGGGTCTGGGTCGATCCCAAGGGCGGCGACACCACCGCGCCCGATATTCTTCTCGATCCGCGCCTGGGCCGTGGCGCTTACACCGAGCCGGGCTGGGACCCGCGCGGCGGCCTGTGGAGCCTCTATACCCAGCACTGGTTCGACCCGACCACCAACGCGCCGCTCTACGAGACGCGCCTGGTCCATATCAGCCCGGCGGACGGCCAGGCGACGGACATCTACCAGGCGGCGAGCAAGACGCTGGGCCGGCCCCGGTCCAATCCCGCGCACCCGGAGCAGGTCGCCATCGCCGACGGCACCGACCTGCTGTTGATGACGGTGGATCCGGCGGCGACGGCTAAGCCGGTCAGCGCGCGCCGGGTTTTGCGGCATGGGGTGGTGCGTAATACGCCGGTGGCATGGTCGCCCGGCGGCGACAAACTCTACTTTATCCAGCCCGGCACGCAGGACCCGACCACCGATAGCTTGCAAGAGTTGGACCTGGCGAGCGGCCAGAGCCACGAGATCTACGTATTTTTGCCGGAGCAGCAGGAGTTCAGCGGCTTCGATCTCTCGCCCGACGGCCAGTCCTTTGTCTACGAGACCAAGGGCGATCTCTACACGCGCGCCATCGCCGCGCCCGCTACCGCGCCGTCGCACCACATTACCTATTTCGGGCAGGCCAGCCACCCGACCTGGGGCGGGCGCTAGCCGGATGTGCCCATGTTCGGTGCGTGCCGGGCGACTTTGAGGATCAGGCGCACCAGAGCGTCGGCGGCGTCGGGGCGGGCCAGGGTGCGGCCTGCGGCGGCCATGCGCGCCAGGCGATCCGCATCGGCCAGCAGGTCGCGGACCAGGGCCGCCAGGCGGGCGGGCGTACACTCGGCCTGCGGGAGCACGACCGCGCCGCCCGCCGCTTCGAGCCGCCGCGCATTGGCCGTTTGCTCGTCGGAGCCGGTGCCAGGCAGGGGAATCAGCACGGCGGGTTTACCCAGCGCGGCCAGTTCGTTGACCGTGCCCGCGCCCGCCCGCCCGATCACCAGCCGCGCCAGCACGTAAAGATCGGCCAGTTCCGGGCCGGTGAAGGCCACCGGGCGGTAGCGTGCTCGTGCTTCCGGCGTGGACTGGGCCTGCACCTCGGCGGCCCGCAGATCGGCGCGCGACCCCTCCGGTCCCTCGCCCACCTGGTGAACCACCTGGGCCACGGCCAGCAGCTCCGGCAACGCCGCGCGAATGGCGGTATTGATCGCGTGGGCGCCCTGAGCGCCGCCGGTGACATAGATCACCGGGATGTCCGAGTCTAAGTGCCAGTATTCAGCGGCGCGCGCCCCATCGCCACCGTGCAATTCGGGCCGCAGGGGGTTGCCCGTGAGCACCGTCCGGCCGGGCGGGAACTCGGCGGCGGACTCCGGGAAGCTGATCGCCACCATCTGGGCGAAGCGCGACGCAATACGGTTGGCGAGACCGGAGCGCACGGTTTGTTCATGGGTAATGGCGGGCACGCCGAGCAGCCGCCCGGCCAGCACTGGCGGCACACACACATAGCCCCCGGTGCTGAAGATCACGGCGGGGCGAAAGCGCGCGACCTGCCAGGCCGATTGGAGTACGCCAACCGGGATGCGCGCCAGGTCGAGTGGAGTGCGCCAGGAGAAGTAGCGCCGCAGTTTGCCCGTCTGCACGGCGGCGTAGGGAACGCCCAACTCGCCGATGATGCGCCGCTCCACGCCTTCGCGGCTGCCCAGATAGAGCAGATCGAGCGGCCAGCCTTCGGCGCGGCTGCGCGCCCGCAAACAGGCAATCACGGCGACGGCGGGGCTGACATGGCCCCCGGTTCCGCCGCCGGTGATCAGAATACGCATTGTGCCTGGTGACCCGTGGTGCTGTTAGCCAATATGCCAGAAGCCCTCGGTATTATCGTCGCCGCTCGCCTCGCGCCGGCCCATGGTCTCCGTCCCGGTGCTCCCGCCGGCTTCGACGTTGGTATCGCCAAGCTGGCCCATCGTGGCGCCTTCCCGGTTCTCGCGGGCCGCGCGGCTGCCGGGATCCGGCATATACGGATCCTCTTTGTCGCCACCCAGGATATTGCCTTCGTCGGCGGTTGCCGCCGCGATGGCGCCGAGCATCACCGGGTTGCCGCCGGGTCCGCCCGTGGTGTTCGTCGCGCCACTCATGGCGCCCACCGCGCCCATGGCGGGGGTCGCGGCCACGGTGACAGGGCCGGCGCCTTGCGCCTCGGTGGTGCCGACTACCGGGATCATCGGGCCAGTGTCCGATGTGATGTTGGCATCCTCATCCTGGTCGGTGACATTATAGCGCAGGCGCCCGGTTTCGATCAGTTTCTTCACCAGCCGATCCGCGCTGAGTTCGTCGATCCCCATTTTCGCTTCGAGCGTGTGGCGCATTTGCGCTTGTGTGCCTTGCATCGAGCCTTTGAATTGGCTGCCGTGCTGCTGTTGCAGCGTGGCAAGTGCGGTCTCCAACGCCCTGGCATCGCTGTCCATCTGGTGTCTCCTTTCGCGAACTGATCGGGTCCATCCCGATAGACTGGGGCCGGTTCGGCCCGCTTAAATATAAGCAAGATACTGACCATCGTACGCCCCGCAGATAGGACCATTGCGTCCTTGACTCCCTTCCGGGGCGGATGTATAATGCACGTAATCCAGTGAACTGGGGGGTTGCAATAGTGTTCAAGACATTACTATATCGCCTAACGCGTTCCGCGTGTCATCACCGGCTCTGAGACGAATCACGTCTTTGGCCGGTGATTCTGTTTTAGCGGGCTGGGCGTTAACCGGCCCGCGCCGGCTGCGAACACTGCATCTGGCCCAGGAACTGGAGCGCGCTGCGCCGCCGCGCCCCGTGTGAGGGCCGGCTGCGCTGGTTCCTTAGCAAAGGAGGTACGCCGTGAACTCGAGTCTGATTGGCAAGATCGACAAGGCCAAGCGCTATGTGCAAGAGCCTGAGCGCATCAAGTTCCGGAGTCTACAAGTCACCTTCAACGGCGAGAACGATGATCACGAGGTCTCCCTGGATGGCCAGGACTGGAATTGTAATTGCGGCTTTTTTACCCGCAACGGGACCTGTTCGCATGTAATGGCAATGCAGCGCCTGCTGTCGCCAATGCTTTCGCCCGACGCCCGTTATGGGCCGGACCCCTACATCAACGCCAACCTCCACGACGGGCAATCGCCTGATCCGTTGCCGGAGGCGGCGGGAGCGGTCTAACGCGACCCGGCTGAACTTATATCCCGGCCCCATCCGGCCGGCTAGACGAGGTGCGTAGTCTCTGGGCTGCGCGCCTCGTTCGTGTTTAGCGGTCAGTGGTCAGCGGTCGGTGGTCAGTGGAAAGTAGCGGCCAGTAAGTTGTCCCTGTTCTTGTGACATGCGCTACGGGGGATCTCTAGAGTCGGACAACCGGAACGCTGTAGAGCTTGTCCCTTGGAGCCGTGCGTTCTCCGCCCCTTGTCCTCTGCGTAAAGCGTCCCCCGCCCCTTGTCTAGGGAGCGCAGCGAAGAATCTCCGTCTCGTCGGCCAAACGACGAGACGGAGATTCTTCGCTGCGCTCAGAATGACAAGTCTTGCGATGCGGTGGGGCACGAAAAAGCACCTGCCGGGGCAGACGCTTGGGAAGTTGCGGAGTGGGGCGGCGGTCAGCGCGCGCTGTTGACGAGGATGTCCAGGGTCCGCAGGTTGTTCTGGGTATTGGTCTCGTCGGGCACCGCGACAATTTCGACCGTCAGCCGGTAGCGTTGCAGGAAAGGCGGGGTGGCGGTGTTGAGCAGGTGCACCGGGACGACGTTCCCGGCGGCGATGGCATCGATCTTCTGCTCGGTGTGCAGCAGGCGCTGCGTGCCGCCGGCGTTCCACAGATCGGCCTTGATGACCACCGCGGTCTCGCGCCGGTTGCCCTGGTTGCTGACGCCGACGATGAGGTTGACCGGCTCGTGGTTGACGATGCGATCCACATCAAGGGCGGGGTCGAAATCGACGCCCAGCACGGCCAGGTCATGGCGGGGGCCGGTGGGCAGGGAATCGGACACCTGGTTGTAACTGGGTGGTGCCTCGTTAGAGGCAGGCGGGGGGGGCGTGTTGTCGTTGACGCTGATACTGCCGCATCCGGTGGTTGTCAGATAGGCGGCGAGCGCCACGGCACTCAGCCCTAAGCGCCAGACGGGCGCGCCCGGCATTGGCCGCCCGCTCGGTCGTAACGATCCCCACATAGAAAGTGCCTCGCTCCTGATCTACCTTGCCCATCGCGGTAGATCCCTGATTCGGACCCGCGGTTGTGCAACACGGTGGCGACAACCGCGGGTATCTTACTATATCGTCAGGTACGTGTCAAACCCTCCTACCTGCCGTAGTGCCTGCCCGTTCGAAGAATATTCTGATTGATACTTTTTTGTGACACCACCTCTCGGATTGGTGCGCCAGGGATGCCGTGGTTATGGCGTCGAAGGGCCTAAGTTGGTATACTACAGCGCGTGAAAGGCGGGCGCCGGATGTGTGCTGCACCGTGCGGATCAGCCAGGGAACATGGGCGGCGCCGGGTGTATGGGGCCGGATATGGCGGCCCGGGCAATGATTTCACCGCAATAGTCGAGCGCGTGATCTGGTAAAAACCCAGCATGATGGGACACGGGGACACTGGATTGAGTAGAACCGTATATTCGTTGCCGCGGAAGATCTATGCAGTTGCCGGTGGGTTGGCCGGTATTAGCGTGTTAGTGCTGGGCCTGTGGCAGCATCCGCTGAACCCGGAGCAATGGCTGTACACGCTGGTACTGGGCCTGCTCGGCTTGCTCTTAGGGGCGATTGGGGCCGTGATACCGGGTAGCGTGGTACTGGGTCTCGAAGCTACGGCCTACTACGCCGCGATCCTGACCCTGGGTCCGTGGGCCGCGGGCCTGGTGGCTGTGTTCCCGCCGTTTGCTCAGTACTGGCGCGACCGCACCATGAGCCAGTGGGCCTTGTTCCGTAATGTGGGCATGTATGCGCTCATGGGGATTGCCGGGGGCCTGGCCTATGGCCTGGTCGGCGCCGAGCGCCCGCTGACCACGCTGAGCGGGCCGAACTTGCTGGGCTTGTTTCTCGCTCTGCTCGTCGTGCGGGTGGTCAACGATACTTATATCTTCTGGGGCAATGTGCTGGCCGGGGGCGTCTCGCGGGCGATGGGGGTGCAGGTCGAGATACTGGTGCCGGCCTGGGGCGTTGAAGCGCTGGCCTATTTCCCGGCCCTGCTGACAGCGCTGATCTATACCCGCATCGGCTGGGCCGGGCTGCTGATCTGGCTGACGCTGTTCACGGCCACCGCCGGGCTGCTCTATCAACTGACGCGGACTCGTAGCGAGGTGAGCCGCCAGTTGGCCGAGTTGAGCGCGATGAATGCGCGGATGCTGGCGCACAACCGGCTGGAGGCGGCAATGGCCGAGCGGCTGAGCCAGGCCGCCGAAGAACTGACCGGCTATGCGTCGCGCCTGGCCGCCGCCCTGCATCAGCAACACGCCGCCGTCACCGAGATCACATCCACGGTGGAGGAACTAGCCCAGCAGGCGGGCTATATTGCCGACGCGGCGGGCGCCGTGGACAGCACCTCCGAGGCGGCGCTGGTCACGGCGAGCCGCGGGCAGGAAGCAGCGGCGGGCAGTGTGCAGGCTATGACCGAGTTGGAGCGCCATGTTCAGGAGATGCACCAGCGCATGAGTGTCCTGGAGATGCGCTCCCGGCTGATTCATCGTGCGCTCCAGACGATCAACAACATCGCCGATGAAACCCACTTGCTGGCCTTGAACGCGACGATTGAAGCGGCAGGCGCGGGCGGCCAGGGGCGGCGGTTCTCCGTGGTGGCCCAGCAGATCAATGCCCTGGCCGACCAGGCGTTGCGCGCCGCCGGCGATATCCGGGGCACCGTGCGCGAGATCGAGGCGGCGACCGCCGACACCAAGCAGGTGATCGAGCAGGGGCTGACCGAGACGCGACGCTATACCGGCCAGGTGGACGAGGCGCAACGCTCCATCGAGGTCATCCTGGGCGCCGTGGGCCGCGCGAGCGACATGGCCCAGCAGATCCGCCAGGCGACTGAGCAGCAGACCCAGGCCAGC
>JAICKM010000026.1 GCA_025927935.1 Chloroflexia bacterium
GACCCGGCTGCGCGGCAGCGCGGCGTGGAGCAGGGCCGCCGCCTCGTGCGCGAAGGGGGGGCTGTCACCGCCGGTCATCAGCAGCGTGGGCGCCTGGATGCCGGCGCAACGGGCGGGATCGAAGTGATATGCCTGCACGGCGCGCAACTCGCGCGGGAGCAGGTGGGCCATGGTCAGCCGGGCGGGCCAGGTGGGCAGTGTGCGCAGTTGGGCCAGTTCGGCGGGGGGCGTGCGCACCGCGTCCACGAGAAAGGTGGTCGCCGCGCCCTCGCGGTCGCCCCCGGCCAGCAGCGCCTCCAGGCGCGGCACCAGGCTCGGCGGCAACGTGGGACCGGCGGTGATCCAGGGTTCGTAGAGCACCAGGGCGCGCAGCGGCGCCCCGGCCATGGCCGCTTCCAGCGCCGTGATGCCGCCGTAGGAGTGGCCGAGCAGATCCACCGGTTCGTCCGCCGCCGCGACCACTGCCAGCACATCCTCCGCCTCGCGGGCCAGGGCATAATCCGGCGCGTCGCCGCTGGCGCCCCGGCCCCGCCGCTCCAGCGCCAGCACCATGCGCCGCGCGGCCAGGGCGGGCAACACCGGCGCCCAGCGCGTGTGGTCGGCGGACATGCCATGCACCAGCACCAGCGGCGGACCCGCGCCGCTGCGGGCATAGGCGATGGGCGTGCCGTCGGCGGAAAGGGCGTGTTCCATGACGTCTCCTTTTCCAGGGTGTCAGATCGTCGCTTATTGTAGCGCATCTACCGGCGCCCGGCAACTACGCACCTAGCCCCGGAAAGCCGAGTGCATTGCAGAAACCAGGGCGGTCTGCTACATTAGTCGTGCGCATACAGGCGAAAGGATTCATCCCGCAGTCTCTTTCCCCATGCCTTCCGGCACGAAGCATATGCTATCGAGAGGACCAAAAATGCGTAGGCACCGCAAGCTCCTGTTCGGTATCGTGCTCCTGCTCATCTTGGTGTGTGTGGGAGTCGCAGGGTGGTTCGCTCCCTATACCCCTGCGGTGGTCGCGTTAGCTCGCTCCGGTCCGGCGATCCCGGCCGCCCAGGGCGGTTGCTGGATGGTCTTTACCTGGCCGGCAACGGGGTTTGCCACCGTACACTGGCAGGATCTAACGGCCCTACCGTCCGGAGAGGTCTGGCTAGCAGGCGAGGTGCCCTTTGCAGGCATAGACCGAGCTGTGGTCGATCACTGGGATGGCCAGCAGTGGATCCGAGAATTCCTGTCTCCGGCAGCCGATAGCCGGTTCACGCAGGTTGTGGCCTCCACACCCCACAACATCTGGGTCGCGGGGACGACAGGCACCCAGCCCACGGTCGGCGTCTTTTTCCATTGGGACGGCAGCCACTGGCAGCAACTGCCGGAGCTTCCTTGGCACCTGATCAACTACCACCAAGTATCATTAGGGGCCAGTCTCTTGGCCGCTATCATCCCGCTTCCAACGGGAGGATTACGGGTCGTGGGCACCGATCAAACGGGTCCCCACGGGAGTAATCCGCGCAATTGGAGCGTCCTCTGGGATGGAAATCAGTGGGTTGAGGAACCAGACCTCACAGGAACCCAACTGACGGCTGTCATCACGCATGGTCCGGATGATGTTTGGGCAGCAGGCGAAACGTCCACGCTCCTCCACTGGGATGGCACAACGTGGCAGCCTATCTCGCCTATGCCAACGCTGGCGAACGCTATGGATCTTGACTATAACACCGCTGCGATTGGATCCGCTGGCGATCTTTGGATCGCCGGGAACCTCCGCCGGACCCAACCAGGGATACCGCAGACGGTGGTCGCGCGATGGGACGGATCACGCTGGCAGCAGATAGCCCCGCCCCTGGCTACGGAGATCCGGGATCTGGCGGTTCTGTCGCCAGGCTTATGGGCTGTTGGGATCGAGGATAGCAATACGGGGAGCGATCATCTGTGGGCCGGGCATTGGACGGGGCGCGCTTGGGAGAGTCTGCCGCTTCCCGTCCACGGTGAGCGAAGCGCGTTGAATCGGATGGTCGTGGGTGCGGCGGGCGAGCGGTGGCTGCTGGGCAATCAGAACATCGGAGCCGACCACAGCACCCCTGGCGAGAGCATGCTGTTACGGTATACTGAGGCGGCTTGCCCAGCGGCACCCGCCAGGTAGGATCACATAACCGGGGCGAATCGTGCTATAATAGCGCCAGTAACGCGCCGCCCGCCGCGCCGGCCCACCCCGATCTACTCCCGATGGCAGCGGTCGCCACTGGATAGCGGACATCTTTACCCAAGGAGGCGGATGATGGAGAAGCGAATCCTGATTGTCACCGGCGACGCGGGCGAGAGCTATGAAGCGCTCTACGCCACCCACCGTATGCGCGAGGCGGGCTACAAGCCCGACGTGGCCGCGCCCAGCAAGCGGCGGCTCCACCTGGTGATCCACGACTTCGAGCCAGGCTGGGATACCTATGTCGAGCGCCCCGGCTACGGCCTCGAATCCGACCTGACCTTTGAGGATGTGCGGGTGGACGACTACGAGGCGGTGCTGGTGCTGGGCGGGCGCGCCCCGGAATATCTGCGCAACAACGCCCGCCTGGTCGGCATCATCCAGGAGTTCCGCGCCCGCGACAAGTGGATCTTCGCCATCTGCCACGGCGTGCAGGTGCTGATCACCGCCGGGCTGGCGCAGGGCAACTGCCTCACCGGCTACGAGCATGTCCGCTACGAGATCGAGTCGAACGGCGGCACCTACGGCACCGAGCAGGCTGTGCGCGACGGTAAGATCGTCACCGGCCAGACCTGGCAGTCGCACCCCGAATTCTACCGCGAAGTGTTCGCCTGCCTGGAATCCCCCGCCCTGGCCGGCGCCGCCCGCTAAAGCGCGTATCCCGGCAACCGGCATCAAGCGCCCTCGGTCCGTACGGGCCGGGGGCATTTTGTTTAGGCCGGTTACTGGCATAGGGCTTGCTGCGCTCCCTATCGGAACCGGCGGCGGCCCCTCACGCCGGACGCGAAGGAGAACCCACGATGACTATGACCCAACCTCCCGGCGCCACCGTGCCGATCCCCTACCCACCCCGGCGCCTGCTGCTGGGCAACCTGCCCGATGTGGCGAATGATAAGCCGCTGCAAAGCGAGATGGACCTGGCCCGCCGCTACGGCCCGATCTTCGAGTTGGAGATCCTCAACCGCCACATGGTCATTTTGTCCAGCCAGGCGCTGGTTAACGAAGTGTGTGACGAGACACGCTTCGACAAGCAGGTCTGGTCGCCGCTGCAACATGTGCGCGCCTTTACCGGCGACGGCCTGTTTACCGCCTGGACCCAGGAGCCCAACTGGCGCAAGGCGCACAACATCCTGCTGCCCAACTTCAGCACCCGCGCCATGCAGGGCTATATGCCGCAGATGATCGACATCGCCCGGCAACTGATGGACAAATGGGCGCGGCTCAATCCGGATGATGAAATCGACGTGCCCGCCGATATGACCCGCCTGACTCTCGACACCATCGGCCTGTGCGGGTTCAACTATCGCTTCAATTCCTTCTACCGCGAGGAAGCGCACCCGTTTATCGTCGCCATCGTGCGCGCGCTGGGCGAGGCGCTCGAACAGGGCCGCCGCCTGCCGGTGCAGGAGCGCCTGATGGTGCTCCACCGCCGCCAGTTCCAGGAAGACATCTCCACCATGAACCGGCTCGTGGACCAGATCATCCGCGAGCGGCGGAGCACGCAGGCGCCCGCCGACAAGCCGAGCGATCTGCTGGGCTACATGCTGGCCGGCAAGGACAAGGAGACCGGCCAGGGGCTGGACGATCTCAACATCCGCTACCAGATCATCACCTTCCTGATCGCCGGGCACGAGACCACCAGCGGCCTGCTGTCCTTTGCCATCTACTACCTGCTGAACCATCGCGACGTGCTGGAGAAGGCGTATGCCGAAGTGGACCGTGTGCTTGGCACCAACTTGGACGTGATGCCCGCCTACGCGCAGGTTCACCAACTCGCCTACCTGCGCCAGATCCTCAACGAGGCGTTGCGGCTGTGGCCGACCGCGCCCGCCTTCGCCCTCTATCCCTACCAGCCGACCGTCATCGGCGGCAAGTACGCCATCGATAAGACGCAGACCATCCAGGTGCTGATCCCGATGCTGCACCGCGACAAGACCGTCTGGGGCGCCGACGCCGAGGAGTTCAACCCCGACCACTTCAGCCCGGAGCGCGAACAGGCCCTGCCGCCGAACGCCTTCAAGCCTTTCGGCAACGGCCAGCGCGCCTGCATTGGCCGCCAGTTCGCCATGCAAGAGGCGATGCTGGTGCTGGGCATGCTGTTGCAGCGCTTCGAGTTCATTGACCACACCAACTATCAACTCGACGTGAAAGAGACGTTGACGCTCAAGCCCGCGCACTTCCACATCAAGATCCGCCCGCGTCCCGCCACGGTCGCCGCGCCCGCCGGCGTGCAAGTGCTGCCGGCTGCGCCCGCCGCCGAACCCGAACCGCCGCCTGCCGGAGCCGCCGCGCTGCACAACACACCGCTACTGGTGCTGTACGGCTCGAACCTGGGCACCGCCGAAGACCTCGCCCGCCAGATCGCCGAGGACGGCGCGCAACGCGGCTTCCGCACTGTCGTCGCGCCGCTGGACGACTACGCGGGCAAACTGCCCACCGAAGGCGCCCTGACCGTCGTCACCTCGTCGTACAACGGCACGCCGCCCGACAACGCGGGCCGCTTCTACGACTGGCTGAAAAGCGGCACCCTGGCGCCCGCCGCCCTGGCCGGTGTGCATTATACGGTGTTCGGCTGCGGCAACCGCGATTGGGCGGCGACCTACCAGGCCATCCCCACCTTCATCGACGCCGAATTGGCCGCGCATGGGGCCGAGCGCATCCACCCGCGTGGCGAGGGCGACGCTCGCGATGACTTCGACGGCCAGTTCCGTGCCTGGTACGGTCCACTGTGGAGCGACGTGGCGACCGCGCTGCAACTCGCCACCTCGGAGGCGCCGGAGGCGGCGCAAAGCCACCGCTACGAGGTCGAGGTGGTGACGGAGGAAGCCGCCGCGCCGCTGGCCGCCGCCTATGGCGCCGTGCCGATGACGGTGTTAGAGAACCGCGAGTTGCAGCAGGGCGAAGGCGCGAATCCGCCGGAGCGCTCGACGCGCCACATCGCCGTCGCCCTGCCGGAGGGCGTGACCTACCAGACGGGCGACTATCTCGGCGTGCTGCCGCGCAACGGCGCCGCGCTGGTGCGCCGCGTGGCCGAGCACTTCAAGCTGCGCGAAGACGCCTTGATCCGCATCCGCAGCAACGCCGCCGCCCGATCGTCCCTGCCGGTGGACCAACCCGTCGCCGTGGGCGCGCTGCTGCGCGACTACGTGGAGTTGCAGGATGTGGCGACCCGGTCGCAGATCGCCGTGCTCGCCGCCTACAACCCCTGCCCGCCGGAGCAGCAGCAACTGCTGGCGCTGTCGAGCGACGACCCGGCCAACGTGGGCCGCTATCGGGATAGCATCCTGGCCGGGCGCGTCTCGGTGATCGATCTGCTGGAGACGTTCCCGGCCACCGAACTGCCCTTCAACATCTACCTGGAATTGTTGACACCGCTGCGCCCGCGCTTCTACTCGATGTCGGCCTCGCCGCTGGTGGACCCGCGCGCCACGAGCGTGACGGTGGCGCAGGTCAGCGGGCCGGCACGCTCCGGTCACGGCGAGTACCACGGCGTCTGCTCATCGTACCTGGCCGAGCAGCCGGCGGGCGGGCACGTCATGGCCTTCGTGCGCCAGCCCAACACGCCGTTCCGCATGCCCGCCAATCCGCAGACGCCGCTGATCATGGTCGGCCCCGGCACCGGGCTGGCGCCCTTCCGCGGCTTCCTGCAGGAGCGGGCCGCGCTGCGAGCGCAGGGTCGCGAGTTGGGACCGGCCATCCTGTTCTTCGGCTGCCGCAACCCCGCCGTGGACTTCATCTACCGCGACGAACTGGAAGCCTGGCAGCAGCAAGGGATCACCGATCTGGCCGTCGCCTTCTCGCGCGTGCCGGGCTGGCCCCGGGAGTATGTGCAGGACAAGATCAAGGAGCGCGCCGACGACGTGTGGCGGCTGCTGGAGGCGGACGGCGCGATCTACATCTGCGGGGACGCCAGCAAGATGGCGCCGGACGTGCGCCGCGCTTTCGCGACGATCTACATGAGCAAGACCGGCGCCGACGAACCCGCTGCCGAGGCGTGGCTCAACGATCTGGCCGCCGCGGGCCGCTACATCGCCGATGTCTGGGCCGGGTAACGCGGGCGCAGTAAAGACGGCAACCGGGCACTGGCATAAGGTTTGCTTCCCTTGCTGTCCAGACATTACGAACGATATTCAGGGCCACGGGGCCGGGGCCAGACTGCCGGCCGTCCGCCCCGTGGCCGGGAACGACGGAGGACAGCATGAGCAATCTAACAGTTGCCGACCTGAAGGATCGCGCCGTGGTCAGCATCGGCCAGGCGGAAAAGATCGGCCGAGTCGAAGACGTGATCCTGGACCTGGCCGAAGGCCGGGTGGCCGGCTTCCATGTGCGTACCGGTCTGCTGGGGGGCGGCAAAATCCTCTCCGCCCGCGACATCCATGAAATCGGCGCCGACGCCATCACCGTGGCCGACCGCGCTGCGCTCGAAGGCCACTCGCCCGACAAGCCGGCGCTGGACAGCTTGCCGACCAGCGCCGGCCTGATTGGCGCGAAAGTGGTCAGCGATCAGGGCACCTTGCTGGGCACACTGGCGAATATCGCGCTCGACCCGGCGGGGCTGCGTATCCTGTGCTACGAGTTAAGCGGCAACCTGTGGGACCAACTCCGCCACGAGGAGCGCACCTTTGACCCGGCCCCCGGCATCCGCTTCGGCAAGGACCTGATCATCGTGCCCGACACGCTCGCCGCCGAGTTGAACCGCCGCGGCGGGCAGGCGCCTCCGCCCCCGCCGGCCATCAGCACCACGCCGCCCGTGTAAGTGGCCGGCGTGCGAGAACCGGCGCCCGGACATAAAGCCGTCCGGGCGCTTTTTCCGTATGCTTTGATACAGCGGCAACGACGCTGCTCCTGATCCTTCCTCGCGTCTTCCACAACGATAACGGCCCACCGCCCCGGCCTGGATACCGGGGCGCTCTATGCGTTGCGCGGCGCGGGGATGCCTATTGCATCTACAGGTTTGAGGAATAGAACGGTGCAAACTTCATCTCGATCCCGGTATGCCATTGCCCTGACGGCCGCCCTTGGTCTGTTCATGGCCGTGCTCGACAATACCGTGGTGAACGTCGCCCTCACGCCCATGTCGAGCGCGCTGCAAAGCAGCCTTAGCTCGATTCAGTGGGTGGTGACGGGCTATTTCCTGGCCCAGGCCGCGGTGATTCCCATCGCGGGCTATTTCAGCAACCGCTTCGGCATCAAGCGCCTCTTCATGATCTGTTTGAGCTTTTTCACCATCGGCTCGTTGCTCTGCGGCTTGTCGCAGAACGAGACCATGTTGATCGGCTTCCGTGTGTTGCAGGGACTGGGCGGCGGGGCGCTCTTCCCGTTGACCCAGGCCATCGCTTTCGGCGCGTTCCCGCCCCGCGACCGGGCGGCGGCCAGCGCGGTCGTCGGCATCCCCGTACTGCTGGCGCCCACGTTCGGTCCCACCATCGGCGGTCTGCTCACCGACAACTTCGGCTGGGAGTACATCTTCTTCGTCAACGTGCCGGTGGGCATCGTGGCCCTGGCCCTCGCTTGGCGCATCATCCCGCGCGACGAACCGGCCCCCGCGGGGCCGCAACGCAGCTTCGACTATATCGGCCTGCTGCTCTCCGTGCTGGGCGTGCTGGCGGTGGTCTACGCTTTCACCCTGGTCAGCCAGCCGCAGCCGGGCAGCGAAAGCGCGCTCAACCCGCGCGGCACCCTCTACGGCTGGGGCTACTGGCCGGTCTGGGCGTTGCTGGCCGCAGGCGCGGCGATCCTGGCCGCTTTTATCTTCTATGAACTGCGCGTCAGCAAAGACCCGGTGCTGGACCTGCGCCTGTATCGCAGCCGGGATTTCACACTCAGCAGCACCGTCACCTGGGTGACGTCGATGATCATCTTCGGCAGCCTGATTCTGATTCCGATCTTCCTGGAACAAGTCCGCGTGCCCCATCTGTCGGCGCTCGACGCCGGACTCGCACTGATGCCGCAAGGGATCGCGGCAGCCATTGCCGTGGCTCTGGGTGGGCGGCTCTATAATCGCGTGGGCGTGCGCAACCTGATCGGGCTGGGCGCGGTCTGCCTGTTTGCCAGTTCGTGGATGCTCACCCAACTGACGCCCACCACCGACGGACCCGGCCTGTGGCCCGCCCTGATTGTGCGCGGCTTCGGGTTCGGTTTCACCAACATCCCGGTGCAGACGCTGGCGCTGCAACAGATCACCGGGGCGGCGCTGCCGCGGGCCAGTTCTCTGTTCACCGTCACCCGGCAGATCTTCAGCTCTATCGGCGTCGCCATGGTGACGACGCTGTTCGTGCAGCAGACCACGCAGCACGCGGATGCCCTGCGCGCCAGCCTCCAGGGGTCGCTGCCCGCCGGGACGGCGCTGGACCCGAACAGTCCCGCTTTCCAGGCCGCCCGCGACCAGCTGTTCGCTCAGGCGGGCACGGCGGGGCTGAACGACGTGTTCACCTACGTCACCATCGGCACGGTGCTGATCGTGCTGCTGGCGCTGGCGCTGCCCAATCGCACACAGCAAGCCCGCGCCGGCGCGACCAGCGGCGAACCGGCGCAACACGCGGTGCTGGCCGAATAGGCCGGAAAGGAGCGAGAGCCATGCGCGCGATCCGTATCCACACCTTCGGGGGACCGGAGGTAATGCAGTATGAAGAGGCGCCCCTGCCGGTGCCTGGTCCCGGCGAGGCCCGCGTGCGCCTGGAAGCCGCCGGGGTCAACTTCATCGACATCTACCACCGGACCGGCCAGTATCGCGGCAACCTGCCACTGACACTCGGCCAGGAGGGCGCCGGGGTGGTCGACGCCGTCGGCCCCGATGCCGGCGAGGTGCAGGTCGGCGAACGGGTGGCCTACGCCTCGGTGCAGGGTGCCTACGCGGAGTACGCCATCGTCCCGGCGGCGCGGCTGGTGCCCGTGCCCGATGGCGTCAGCAGCCAGGTGGCGGCGGCGGTTATGCTCCAGGGTATGACGGCGCACTATCTCAGCCATAGCACCTATCCGCTGGGGCCGCAAGATACCGCCCTGGTCCACGCGGCGGCGGGCGGGGTCGGTGGCCTGCTGGTCCAGATCGCCAAACGGCGCGGGACGCGGGTGATCGCCACCGTCTCGACCGAGGCCAAGGCCGCCGAAGCCCGCGCCGCGGGCGCCGACGAGGTGATCCTCTACACGGAGACCGACTTCGTGGCCGCGACGCGCCGGCTCACCGGCGGCCAGGGCGTGCCGGTCGTCTACGACTCGGTGGGCAAGACGACCTTCGACGGCAGCCTGGACAGCTTGCGCCCGCGCGGCTACCTGGTGCTCTTCGGCCAGTCGAGCGGCGCGGTGCCCCCACTGGACCCGCAGGTGCTGAACGCCAAGGGTTCGCTCTTCCTGACCCGCCCCACCCTGGCCCATTACATCGCCACGCGTGACGAACTGCTCTGGCGGGCGGGCGACCTGTTCCGTTGGATCGCGGCGGGCGAGCTAAACGTGCGCATCGCCGCGACCTACAACCTCACAGCCGCGGGGGAAGCCCAGGAATATCTGGCGGGCCGCCACGCGCACGGCAAGGTGCTGCTTATCCCGTAGCCGCCGCGCCTGCCTTGCCGCCGGACGCCGCCCAGAGGGCCTGCTCCACATCCTGCGCCGTCCAGGCATGGTCGGGGCAGGCGGACCGCAGAGCCGCCGCGCGCTCGTAGAGGGCCGCCGCGTAGCGGACGTAGTAGGGCGCCGTCCAGGCCACCGGGCCGAGGCCGGGTATCTGCGCGGCCACCAGTTCGTCGAAGAAGGGGTAGAGGTCCGGGCGATAGGCAGCCAGCAGCCCCGACGCCGTGGCCGGGCCGACGCCCGCCAGGTCGCTGAGCAGCGCGAGGGGCCGGCGCGGATGAGGCGCTGCGGCGAAGGCGGTGCGGCTGGTCACTTCCACGACCGCGGGCGGATTCCCGGCCACCAGTTTCCGGTTGCGCTCTCGCCACACCCCGCGCTTCATCTTCCAGGCCGTGACCCACTGGAGTTCGTCGAGCGTCGCATAAGCCGGATCGCGCCCGGCGATCAGGCCGGGCAACTCCTCGCGGTACCAGGTATCCACTTCCGCCAGCCCGTTGACCTGCTGCGCCTGCACAATGACCGGGTAGCGGTCGAACGCGGCGGCCCAGGCGGCACAGTCCGCGCTGCTCCACAGATCCATAGAGAACTCCTTCTCGCCAATCCCGACGGTTAGTCCCTGTAATTGTGCGGTGTAGGGGCCGGTTTCCAACCGGCCTGCCGCCCGGCAGCATCGCGGTGGTGGACTACTGGGCGGGCGCCGCGTCCAGCGCCGGGTGGCGCAAGTGGAAACCGGTCGCCGCTTGATAAGCTTGAGCCACGGCCAGGACGGTCGCTTCGTCGTCCAGGCGACCGGTGAACGTGATGCTGTGCGGGCTGCCCGGCGCCGTCCAGCCGTTCGGCACCACCACGGCGGGATGCCCGGTCAGGTTGGTCAACAGCAGGTTGTTGGCCCCATACGAGGGCGCCACATAGGCGTCGATCCCGGCCATCAGGCGGGCCATCGCCTGCATGATCAAGGTGCGCACCCGGTTGGCCTGGATATATTCCACCGCCGGGATCAGGCGCGCCTGGCGGAACACGTTGGGCCAGGCGTCTTTGACCTGGCGCTCCAACAGGTCATCGCGGTTGCTGCGCGTCAACTCGTCGAAGGCGGCGGCGGCCTCGGCGTTGAGAATAAAGGACAGCGCTTCCACCGGGTAGTCGGGCAGGCTAATGGGGATCAGGTTGGCGCCCAGCCCGCGCAAGACATCGAGCACCGCGTCGTCCAGCGCCTTATCCTCGCGCTCCTCGGCAAAGGCGCTCTCGATGAAGCCGATACGCAGATCCGCCAGATTCGCGCGCACCGGCCAGACGAAAGGCGCATCCACGACCGTGCCGTCCAGGCCATCGGGGCCGTAGATCGCCGCGAAGACCAGCGCGCAATCCTCCACTGAGCGGCACATTGGCCCGATCTTGTCCATGCTCCAACTCAGCGCCATCGCGCCATGGCGGCTCACCCGGCCAAATGTGGGGCGCAGGCCGGTCACACCGCAGCGGGTACACGGCGAGACAATCGATCCCAGGGTCTCGGTGCCGATGGCAAACCCGACCAGCCCGGCGGCGACTGCTGCACCCGGCCCCGCCGACGAGCCGCTGGAGCCTTCCTCCGGGTTCCAGGGGTTGCGCGTCAGGCCGCCAAACCAGACATCGCCCCAGGCCAGCGCGCCCATGCTCAGCTTGGCGACCAGCACGGCGCCCGCCGCGTCTAGTCGCTGGATCACAGTCGCGTCCTCGTCGATCATCTGCTCGCGGTAGGGCGTGGCGCCCCAGGTGGTGGGGATGCCGCGCGTCGCCAGCAGGTCTTTGGCGCCCCAGGGGATGCCGTGCAAGGGTCCGCGGTAGCGCCCGGCGGCGATCTCGGCATCGGCCTGGCGGGCCTGGGCGCGGGCCAATTCCTCGGTCAGCGTGACCACGCAGTGCAACAGCGGATCGTAGCGCCGCAGGCGCCGCAAATACATCTCGGTCAGAGCCAGCGACGTGACCTGCCCGCTTCGCAATAAGGCAGCCAGCAGCGTGACCGGCGCGAAGGCCAGGTCTTCCAGATCGGCGGGCGGTGCGGGTGGGGACTGATCGGGCGCCGGTGTCTCTTTAGAGGCAGTCGGGGCGGGCGGGGGCGCCGGCGCCAGGCCCCGCCGGGGGTCAAACACGAGGGCGGGCGGCACGCTGTTGAGCAGCGGCACCGTGCGAATCTGCGCGTAGGCCGCCAGGTGCTCAGCCAGTTCGTCCATCATCAGGGCGCGTTCGTCCGGGGTGAACTCCAGGCCGGCCAGCGCTTCGGCGCCCGCCACCTGCTCCAGCGTCAGCGCGGGCGGCGCGCCGGCTTCAGGTTGCACATCATCGCTCATGCGTGGGGTCTCCGCCTCTACCGATAATTGGTAATGGGCCGTTCGCGGCGGACGGCAAACATGCAGCGGTCGTGGCCTGTCGCCCGGCACTCTACTTCGCGCACGATCACGGGCCGCCCCACCAGTTCCTTCAGCAACACTTCGTAGAAGCGCGCCGTGGCGATGCACACCGGCCGCCCGGCGTCATGGATGTCGCGGCAGTAGGGGCAATCCTCGATCACCAGGTAATCATTGTTCTGGTCGGTGACGACGCCGCGATCCACGCGAGCATCCCGGCTCACCAGTTCGATCAGGCGGCTCCAGGCCACACCCACCTGCTCGGCGGGCGGCAGGCCGGCCACCACCCCGGCGAGGGCTTGCACGTCGGGGTTGGCCCAGGTATGGCGGGCCAGGTGTTCGCCCATATTGATGAAGAACAGCGTGGCCTGAGGCGGGGCCAGGTAGGTATACCCGGCGCTGAACAGCCGGGCCACCAGGTCGCGCGAGGCGGTCAGGTCGGAGTTGTCGGGCGGCAGTTCGCTGCGATACTGCATCAGCCCCGCCGCTTCCAGGATGCGCGGGTAGGCCGGTCCGGCCACCATGCGCAGCGACTTGAGAATCTGGCGCAGAAAGCTGTTGCTATAGATCGCGGATGTGGGAGTGTTGCTCGTGTCCACGCTTATCCCCCGGTTGAACAAGCCGCTGCTGACGGATCACACTGCACCGCGATTCTAGCAGGTTTGGCCGCGAAACACAATCCGGCGGGCGGTTCGCCAGTCTTGTCAGTGGTTTGTCAGAACCCCTCCAGTACAATGATGGGGCTGCGGGGCCGAGATGCGGCCCGGGTGCGAGCCGGTCCCGGTCCCGCGGCGCCTTGTCCTTACAATTACAACTGGACTTCACCTGGGTGAATACGCTATACTTTGTCATTATGCAGTAAACAGCCATACCGCGCGCTGGATTCACGGGTCACAGTGCGCGAAACGGCTTCTCCGGGACCTTCCCCTGTTACGGTAGAAAGGAACACAGCAATGACCCCATCGGCACCGCCTGACCGCGCGGCCTTCTTAGCCGCGCCGGATGCCGAAGTCGCAGCCATAGCGCCCCCCACGGTGGTCTATGCGGCGGGTGGCACCCGGCGCGTAGCGGCGAAGGAGGGAATCTCCCTCGATGAAGCCTACATTCAGTACACCCGCGCGCAACTGGTCGAGAATCTCGAACTGTTTTTCCGGCTCGGTGTCCGCCATGTGATCGTGCCCTGCCTGGGGCCGCGCCAGCTTGTCGAGGCGGCGCCGTATGGTGAGCGCATCATCGAGTGGTGCATCCAGGCGCTGACCGGACCGGAAATGCTGGCCGACTATCGCCGCCGCGGTTGGCGCGCCCGCTTCATCGTGCCCTCGCCGCATCCCGCCTTACAAGAGGCTGCCGCCCTGCTGGAACGGGAACTTGCTGATCCAAATCAGCCCACAGCCTGGTATTATCTGGTAACGGATGATAGCGATCCGTGGACGGATCTGTTCGCGGCCGTGCAGCGCAGCGGGGCGCGGACCTACGACGATGCGCTGCGCGCAGTCTACGGCGAGGAAATCCCTCCAGCTGGCTTATTCGTTGGCTTCGGCAAGCTGGTCACCGGCACGACTCTCGTTCCTCCGCTGCTATGTGCGCCCAATATGCAGTGCTACTGGGTGCAACGGGCCGGCTTGCGGCTCATGGAGCCGATGTTGCGCGCCATTTTCTATGATTACGCCTACACGCGCCGCACCTGGCGCATGGATCGCCGCTTTCGCTATGAACAAACCGCCGAGCAACAGGCCCTCTGGGAAACCACGGAGATTATCGGCGTCGGCTCGGCGCAAAACGGTTTCTGGTATCCGGAAGCTTTTTCCGGCCCGCAAGAATAAGTCGGTTGGAGGTTCCTAATGCTGGAGCGATTGTTCGATTGTGCCGCCGCCGACCCGGAGGTGGCGCGCAAGGGGCGCTGGCTCAACCGCCTGCTGGTGAGCTTCATCCTGATCGGCGGCGTCATCGTCATTATCGGCGGGCTGTTGCTGCCCTTCTCAATGGTCGAGGTCACCAACGCGGCGGCGATCATCGTATTGATCGGTCTCTACTTCATCAACCGCCGGGGGTATGTCAGCGTCACTCTCTGGATTTTGCTGGCGCTGGTGATGGCCGCCGTCATCTTCAGCGCGACGGGCGAGCAGAATAATCTCGCTGTGCTTATGTATCCGGCGCTGTTTGTGCTGGTTATCCTCACCGCCGGGGTCTTCCTGTCGTGGACGGGCGTGCTGGGCGCGGTGGTTGCGGTGAGCGCCGTCACCATCTGGTATTATACCGGAACCAGCATCCCCGTCGTGCGCGACTACCAGGTGCGCGAGCCGGCGGGTGTGAACTTGCTTATGTACACGCTGCTGCTGCTGTTCGCGGCGGCGGGCGCGCTATCCTGGCTCTCCAACCGTCTCATCGGCGAGACCCTGATCGCGTTGCGGCGCCGGGCGACTGACCTGGAGGCGGCGCTGGCGACGCTGGCCGAACAGACGCAGCGCGAACACGCCCTGGGCGCCAACATCGGGGTGCTGGCCGAGCAACTGTCGGCGGTGAGCGCCCGGCAGGTCACGGGCGTCTCCACCCAGGCCGCGTCCATCAGCCAGGTCGTCAGCGCCGTAGCCGAACTGCACACCGCCGCCGATCAGATCGACGCCACGGCGACCCTGGTCAGCGAAGCGGCCGACAGCGCGCTGCAGAGCGTCGAGCGGGCGCAGGCGCTGGTCTTGCAAAGCCGCGAGGCGGTCCAGCGCAACCGTTCACAGGTCCACACCGTGATCGAGCGCATGACCCGCGTCGATACGCTCACCCGCAACATCACCGTTTTCACCAACGGCATCCGCAAGCTCTCCGAGGAAACGCAATTGCTGGCCCTCAACGCCACCATCGAGGCCGCGGGCGCCGGATCGCTGGGCCGGCGCTTCGGCGTGGTGGCGGGCGAAGTGGAGAGCCTGGCCCAACGGGCCAACGAATTTGTCGATCAGATCCGGGCCATTGTCGCCGAGTTGCAGGAGGCCGGTCAGATCACCCTGGCGGCCACGCAAAGCAGCAGCGATATCGCCGACGAAGTGGAACAACTCGCCGACGAGGTGCGGTCGGCCCAGGAGCAAGTGGCCGGCGCCGTGCAGCGCACCAGCGAACTGGTCCACCAGATTTCCACCGCCACCAGCCAGCAGAACAACGCTACCGAGCAGATGACGGAGACCATGGAGCAAATCGCGGCAAGCGCGGATATGACCAACCGCGAAACGCGAGCGCTGGAGACCGTCAGCGGCGAACTGCTACACTCGGCGGAAATGCTCATGAGCACGATGACCCGGCTCCGGTCACAGACCCAGTCATCGCAATAATTCCCCCCTGGGACTATTCCGGACCCCGCGACCATCCGCGCAGGGAACCGGTGGGGCTACACATGGATGCGGCGGCCCCCGCGCACCGGCAAGCACCCTTGCCCATCGCGCCGCGCCGGCGTCGCAGGAGGAATCATGCTTTTATCAGAGGAGGTTCGTTCGCTACTCGCCCGGCTGGGCAGTACTCGAATGGATATAAGCGCATACGATACTGCCTGGGTCGCGGCATTAGAGACGGCGGGCGGCGCGCCCCGGTTCCCGCAAAGTCTGCACTGGTTACGCCGGCATCAGCATGCCGACGGCAGTTGGGGTGCGCCCGGTGCATGCGGCCAGACTCAGCCCTACTACCACGATCGCTTGATTACCACGCTGCGCTCTGTGCTCACCCTCGATGCCTGGAGCGAGTCGCCCTGTGACCGCCGGCAAGTGGTGCGCGGCCTGTCCTATATCCGGGCCCACGCTACCGATCTGGCCCAGGATCCTGTGGAGACCGTCGCCTTCGAGTTGATTTTCCCCACCCTGCTCGACGAAGCAGCACAACGGGGACTCGAATTACCGCAGGAGGCATTTGTTCCCGTGCGGGTGATGGGCGCGGCCAAGCGGGCGCGTGCGCCCCGCCATCTGGCCTATGATCGCCGCACCCCCCTGGTCATCAGCCTGGAAGCGGTGGGTTCCCACTTTGAAGTGGAACTGGCAAGTGCCGTGCAAGAAGTGAACGGCAGTGTAGGCACATCCCCTTCGGCCACCGCGTACCTGTTGCAGCATTGCCCGGATAACGACGCGGCGGCCGGGTATCTGCACGAGTTGTTGCAGGACGACAGCGGCACCGGGGGGATGCCGGCCTTCTTCCCGATTGAAACGTATGAGTACAGTTGGGCGCTGTACCAGTTGGGGCAGGCGCGACCGGACATCTATCGGCAAATGGCCGATACGCTCACGCCGATCTTAGACTACCTGTATACGACCCGCTCCCGCACGGGTTGGACGTTTTGCGCCCAGACCGCCGTAAAAGAGTCCGACACCACGGCCGTGTGCTTTGCCGTCCTCAACCACGCCGGCTACACGCTCAATCCGGCGCTGCTCTACCAGTACGAGGAGGCGGACCATTTCCGGGTCTACCCCTTCGAGCGCAACCCATCGCCGAGCGCCAATGCCCATATCCTGGACGCGCTCCACTACTGCGACCCGCATGAGCGGGCACCGCGCGTGGAAAAGATCATCCGTTTCCTGAACGAGACGCGCCAGCCCGGCGGGTTCTGGTTTGATAAATGGCATGTCAGTCCCTACTACACGACGAGCCATGTAGTGCTGGCCGCCCTGGATTGGGCGCCCGACCTGGTCGCGCCGGCCATCGACTGGTTGCTGGCCGGGCAGCGGCCGGATGGCAGTTGGGGCTACTATGCGCCCACGCTGGAAGAGACGGCCTACGGCGTGCTGGCGCTGGCAGTATGGCAGCGAGCTGGGCATGCCGTCCCCGCCTGTGCGCTGGCGCGGGGCGTGGCCTACTTGCAGGAGCATTACACGTGGGACGAGGCGGCCTACCCGCCGCTCTGGATCGCCAAAACGCTCCACGTGCCGCTCTTAATCACGCAGGCCGGGGTCTTGGCGGCCCTGCTGGCGGCCGAAGACCTGGTCTAAACCGGGTTCGGGCGCGGCGTGACTCGCCGCGCCCGGCTTGCGGCAGATCGTCACGCCGAACAGCCCGACCGGCTCCATCGCCGAGCGCATCACCTCGAAGCCCGCGCGGCGGGCCAGGTCTTCCACGTCCGCGAGGGAACGGCAGCCCATGACCCAGGGCCGGCCCGCGCGGTTGACCAGCACGTTGGCGATAAACTCCAACTGCGGGTGGCGCACCTGCGTTGTGAACAGGAAGCGCCCGCCCGGTGGCAAGATGGCCTGGATGCCGGCCATGGACCGCCGGATGAGATCCGTGTCGTTGAACAGTTCATACACGCCCGACGCGACGACCACTTGCGGGCGGGGATCGACCGTCGCCAGCGAACGCGCGCCGGTGGCGTCGCCCAGCTCATAGCGCACATTGGTCAGCCCCAGGGCCGCGGCCCGCTCGCGCCCCAGGGCCAGGCCGCGCGGGTCCAGATCGCGGCAGATGATCTGCAAGCCGCCCGGTCCCAGATCCGTGCCGGCCTGTAGGTCGCGGGCCAGTTCCAGCAGATAGCGGCCGGGGCCGGAGGCCACGTCGAGCAGCACCACGGGCCGCGCCTGGCCCGCCACGGCCGCCACTTCCAGCCGCAACAGGCGTTGCAGGAGCGTCTTGCGGGCGCGGATGGCTCGCCAGCCCACGGCATTCAGATAGACCCAATCGAACAGTTTCCCGACGAGGAAGCGCCCCTGCGGGCGGTTCTCATACACATAATCGAGCATCTCGCCCGAATCAAAGCCCGCCCGGTAGCCCAGCGCGATCCCGCTACTCACCGAACCAGGGCCGCGCATCAATTGCGCCATCAGTTGCCATTTGAGTGTTGCCGTTTGCTCCATCGCTATGTCCTCCTGTGCCTATCGGCGGGCGAATCCGACCGTGCCTGCTATCCTTACAATAGCAGACCCACCGGGCGGGCACATCGGCAAACCTGCCGGATCTATAGACGTGGATTGCGCCGGTGGGATGCGTAATTTTACCGAGCCGCCCGCTATTTAAGTAGAGGCAGCCGCACGGCGGCCCGCACACGATGTGAATCACCCGGCGGATGGCGCGCGAGCCACACCAACACCAACCCATACCGCCGCACCAGGCAGACATTAACCCGCTTACCGGGCGGCCACCCGCTAGGGCCGCCGAGTATCGGCGGCAGACACGAAGGACGACAGACGATGAATACAGGTGGGCGCCGGCAGCGCGCCCTCCGGCACGGAGCGGCCCTGCTGGCGCTTCTGCTGGCGCTCGCCGGATGCATGAACCAGCCGCCGCCCCCGGTTGCCGCGCTGCCCACCGGCCCGGCGCCGTTCGCCCAGGTCAGCCTGGCGCGCACGCTGCGTAGCCCGGTCGCCGGCCTCTGGAGCGTGGCCTATGCCCCCGATGGGCAAACCGTCGCCGTGGGCACCCGCGAGAAGACCATCCAGATCTGGCGCGTGGCCGGCGGCACCCTCTTGCGCACGCTCAGCGGGCACACCGACCAGGTGCTCACCGTGGCCTTCGCGCCTGACGGCCAGACGCTGGCCTCCGGCGGCTCGGACCACACGGTGCGCCTCTGGGACCCCGCCACCGGCGCGCTGCTGCACACGCTGGCCGGCCATGAATTTAACGTGGAGGCGCTGGCCTTTTCGCCCGACGGCAAGACGCTGGCCTCGGCGAGCGACGACAAGACGGTGCGCCTGTGGCGCGTGGCCGATGGCGCCCTCCTGCGCACGCTCACCGGCCACGGCGATGGGGTGGCAGCGGTGGCCTTCACGCCCGACGGGCAAACGCTGGCTTCCGGCAGCCAGGACAAGACGATCCGCCTGTGGCGGGTCGCGGACGGCAAGGCCCTGCGCACGCTGAAAGACAGCGGGCAGGATGCCGTGACGAGCGTTGCCTTCGCGCCCGATGGGCAAACCCTCGCTGCGGGCGCGCAGGATGGATCGGTGCTGTTCTGGCGCCCGGCGGACGGCACGCTGGTCCGCAAGCTAGCGGGCCATCCCAGCTGGGTGGCCGCCGTGGCCTTCAGCCCCGACGGGCAAACCCTGGCCTCGGCAAGCAGTGACAAGACCGTGCGCCTCTGGTGGGTGCCCGGCGGCGCGCTGCTGGCGACCCTGGAGGGGCACACCGACGAAGTACGCGGGGTGGCCTTTGCCCCCGACGGTCAGACGCTGGCCTCCGTAGCCGCCGACGATAGCGTGCGCCTCTGGAGCCTGCGCCTCTCCGCCCAGGCGCCCGCCGGTACCCCGCTCGCGCCGGTGACGCCGGGCGGGCAGCCGGGTATTACCGCCGCCACAGTTGGGCAACTGGCCCTGGCCCGCACCCTTGAAGCGGGCACCTGGGGCATCCGCGCCGTGGCTTTCGCCCCCGATGGCGTGACCCTGGCGACCGGCGGTTTCGACGACACTGTTCGCCTCTGGCGGGTGGACGACGGCGCGTTGCTCCGGACGCTCAAGGGGCATACCTCCGGCGTGAACAGCGTCGCCTTCAGCCCCGATGGGCAAACGCTGCTCTCCGGCAGCGATGACAACACCGTGCGTCTCTGGCGGGTGGCCGACGGCGCGCTGCTGGGGACGTTCACCGGGCACACCAGTTCGGTCAACGGCGTGGCTTTCGCCCCTGACGGCCGCACCTTCGCCTCCGCCTCGCGCGACAAAACGGTGCGCCTCTGGCACATCGGCGAAACCACGTTTTTCGCCAAGCTCAAGGAGCATAAGGACACGGTCAACGCCGTGGCCTTCGCCCCCGACGGCGCCACGGTGGCTTCGGGCGACGGCGACGGCATCGTGCGCTTCTGGCGCGTGGGCGACGGCAAGCTGCTGCGCGCCCTGCCCGGCGGCGGGCACGACATTACCAGCCTGGCCTTCGCGCCCGACGGGCAAACCCTGGCCGCCACCGGCGGCGACAAGCTGATCCACCTCTGGCGTGTGAGCGACGGCAGCGAA
>JAICKM010001075.1 GCA_025927935.1 Chloroflexia bacterium
CAGCCCTATATCGCGGCGGTCTGCTATGCATCCTACTTCTACGGCTGGGCGGGGTTGCTGCTGGCTTATGGCCTGTTGCGTCGCTTCTTCGACCAGTTCGTGGCCGCGCTGGCGACCCTGACTATCTGGCTGGGCACCTCGGCTTTCTTCTATATGATCATCGCGCCGCCCTGGTCGCACGCCGTCTCCCTGTTCACGGTGGCCCTGTTCACGACGGTCTGGTTCCGCACCCGCGCGCAGGCGGGGCGCGCCTGGCGGCAATGGGCGCTGCTCGGCTTCTGCGCCGGGCTGATGATGATGGTGCGCGAACAGGACGCGCTGTTCCTGCTGCTGCCCGCCATCGAGACGCTGTTCCGCCTGGCCCGCCTGTGGCGCCCGCCTGCCGGCGCGACCCGCGCCCCGCTCTGGCCCGCGCTGCGGCGGCTGGCCGGAGGCTGGGCGCTCATGCTGGCCGTGGCGCTGGTGACGTTCACGCCGCAGTTAATCGCCTACTGGGTGCTGGGCGGGCGGCTGGGACCGTCGAGCACGGTCGGCGAGAAGCTGAACTGGCTGTCACCGCACGCGCTGGACGTGCTGCTGTCGCCGCAATACGGCATCATTCCCTGGGCGCCGGTGGTGGTGCCCGCGCTGATTGGGCTGGGGCTGCTGGCCCGGCGCGACCGCGAACTAGCCGTGGCCCTGCTGATCGCGTTTGCCGCGCAACTATTCGCCGCCGGGGCCTATGCGACCTGGCAGGGCAAAAGCTCCTTCGGCCAGCGCCGCTTCGTGAACTGCACCGTGCTGTTTATCCTGGGACTGGGCGCCCTGCTGCACTGGGCGCGCAGCCGGGGCACCCGCCCGGCGCTGCTGGCCGCGCTGGCCGCGGTGTTTGTCGCCTGGGAGGGCGGGCTGCTGCTGCAATATGCCCAGTTATGGGACTCGGCGCGCAAGCAGGCCGGGCTGCAATGGCCGGGCGTGCTGGCCGACCAGGCGCGGGCCTATGGCCGCCTGCCCGAACTGGCCTGGCGCTATGTGTTCGACCGCAAGTCCCTGGTGAATCGAGGTCTACAATGATTTCGCCGCAACTGCGCGCGCTGGCGCGCTGTCCCACCTGCACCGCCGAGATGGGCGGGCACGCGCCGCCGCTGGCCGATGCCGGGCCGGGGCTGCTCTGCTGCCCGCGCTGCGACCGGCGCTATCCGCCGGCCCCCGGTGGGGTGTATCTGGACCTGATGCCGCGCGCCGCCGGGGATCTCGGCCACACTTCGCGCTATGTGGCCGACCTGGCCGAGTTCGCCGAGCGGCTGGACTACCGCGAGATGGCCCCGCCGCTGTTGGGCGCCGCGGTGCGCAATCGCCTGCTGCGACAGATGCTGGCGCTCAACCCGCGCGACCGGGTGCTGGAACTGGGCTGCGGCAACGGCAAGTTCCTGCTCTGGAACCGCGACCTGGTGGGTGAGAGCGTGGGCGTCGACCCGGCGCCCCTGTTCGCCGACGAGGCGCTGGTCAAGCTCGACCTGGTGCAGGGCGACGCGCGGCTGCTGCCGTTCCCGAATAACAGCTTCAGCAAAGTCTGGTCAATCGACGTGATGGAGCACCTGGACCACGCCGACATCGCCCGCTACCTGGCCGAAGCCTACCGCGTGCTGGCGCCGGGCGGGCGGATGTTCATCTTCTCCAACACCCGCGAGCGC